>NZ_JAWLQI010000003.1:0-109380 GCF_036997785.1 Brachyspira pulli | reverse complement strand
GACAGAAGAAGACAAAGCTATGTACGAAGGCTATTTGGATAAAATAGACAGTTCATCAGAAGCAGAATTATCCGAAGAAGAAAAAGAAATGTACAATAGCTATTTGAATACCTCTTCAAGTGATACATCAGTAGAAGAACCAAAAGAAGAAGTATCTCAGCAACCATCAGAGTTATCTACAGAAGAATCTGTAGCAAATATTACAGATAAGGAATTAGAGGATTTAGTAGAAATAAAAGATTCCGATCTTAATATATTAGAAAATATTATGAAAGGTCAAAATGACGATGATGATGGTGAAGAACTTATGCATATAGATAATGTTCTTAACAAAGAAAATATAAATAATGAAGAAGAAACTAAAGTTAAATCCGTTGAAAATTTTGATTCTATGGAAGAACTTTTAAATAAGGAGACTAATATGTCTGAAGAAAAAGAATTAGAAACTATTGAAAAAGAAAATTTAGATGGTAATGTAGCAGTTGAAGATGAGTTCAAATTGGGTGATGATGATGACGATGAGCCTATCTTGATAGAAGAAGAAAACAAAATTCCAGATGATGATGATTTTGATGGAGAAATAACTCAATCTGATTTGGATTATGCTATAAAATTATTTGAATCAGAAGAATCAAATGGAAATACTAATGAATTTAGTTCAAAACAAGATATATTACTTTCAGAAAGTGAAGCTAATAAATTCAAGAAGTTATTCGGATACTTTAAGAATATTGTAGAAAAGATGTCTCCTGAAGATTTGGGTGATTTCTCAAAAACAGAGTTTTATGATATGTATTCATCACTATTTAGAAAATTTGGTGATTAAACAATAAAAAAAGGGGCTTAATTTTAAGCCCCTTTTTTATTATATTATTTTACTTTATTTTTCAAAATATTAATTTTTATCTTTTAATAATACTAAATCTTCACCTTCTAATTCTTTAACTCTTACAGATACATATTGATCTTGAGGAACATTTAAAGCAAGCCCTACATAATTAGCAGATACAGGCAATTCTCTGCCGAATCTATCAACTAATACCAATAATGCTACTTTTTTAGGTCTTCCATAGTCAAATAAAGCATTTAAAGCCGCTCTAATAGTTCTGCCGGTATAAAGCACATCATCTACAAGCAGTATAGTTTTTCCAGTAATATCAAAAGGTATATCAGTTTCTTTAATTTCAGGAAATTCAGAAAGAGAAGATAAATCATCTCTATAAAGATTTATGTCTATTGCTCCGATAGGTATATCAGTTTTAATTTTTTCTTCTAAAAGTTTTTTTAATCTTATGCCTAAAAAATCTCCGCGTCTTCTTATTCCAACTATAGCTAGCTTTTCCATATCTTCTTTTTCTATAATTTCAGCTGCTAATCTAGGAAGCACTTTCTCATATTCTTCAGCTTTTAATAAAACTCTCATATTATACTCCTTATGATGTATTACTTTCTAAAATTATAACGATTAAAGAAAAAAAAGCAACATAATATTTTTTTACTTTTGCATAAAAAATATGTTAAGTGTTTTTTTACTTTACCGATATTATATATAAAGACAGTAAAAAAGATTAAAGTTAACATAAGAGTTGCTAATTTTATTTTACTGTTATATAATTGAAATAAACATATTAATTTAAGTGAGGAAATTATATGGCAGACGAAGAAAACTTAGACTTGGAAGAAGGCGAAGAAGAGGAACAAGCCGAAGCTGCACCAAAGAAAAAATTTGGTTTAAGCCCTATGATTGTCAAAATACTTATGGGAGTTGCTGCCATTTTAGTTGTGGCTTTAATATCTGGGCTTATAGCGTTTTTCGTTTCTAAAAGTGTAGGAAAGGCTGCAGGTGTACAAGGCGGTGTAGTTGATGATATGGTAAAACAGCCACCACCATCAATCTATCGTATCGATCCAGAATTTAATGTAAATACAGCTGATATGGATGTAGCAAGATATGTTAAAGTTAGTATAATATTAACTTATACAACTAATGTTAAACAGCTTGCAGTAGAGCTTCCTGAAAGATTTTACATGATAAGGGATAGAATTACTACAATACTTAGTTCTTATACTTATGATCAATTACGAACTAATGAAGGTAGGGAGCAGTTAAAAGCTGATATTAAACGAGAGATTAATAGTATGCTTAGAAATGGTCAAATAGATGGTATATTATTTGATAACTTCTTATTAAGCTAATGCTAATGGAAAAAATTTATAAGAGAAGGATACTTGTATGACAGAAGTATTGTCACAAAGCGAAATAGATGCGTTACTAAGTGCTATATCATCTGGAGAAAGTTTAGATAATATTGATACTAAGCGTGTAGAAGTAGAACATAGAAAAATAAAGATATATGACTTCAAACGTCCTGATAAGTTTTCAAAAGACCAAATTAGAACGCTTCAAATGATGCATGAAAACTTCGCACGTGTTACTACAACTTCATTATCAGCACAATTAAGAACATTAGTAGGTATTCACGTAGCAAGCGTAGACCAGCTTACTTATGAAGAGTTTATAAGAAGTGTTAGTAATCCTTCTACTTTGGCTATTGTTAGTATGGACCCTTTAAAAGGTAGTTCTATATTAGAGATTGACCCATCTATCACTTTTACTATTATTGATAGATTATTTGGGGGACCTGGTGAAAGTCCTAAGAACTTAAATAGAGAGTTAACAGATATTGAGTTATCAGTTATGGAAGGTATTATAGTAAGGATACTTGGTAACTTAAGAGAGGCTTGGTCTCAGGTAATAGATTTAAGACCACGTTTAGGTTCTATAGAAACTAACCCTCAGTTTGCTCAGATGGTTAGCCCTAATGACATGGTTGTACTTATTACTTTAGAAACTAAAGTAGCTGATGTTGAAGGTATGATGAACTTTTGTATACCATATATTACTATTGAGCCTATACTTTCTAAATTTTCTGCTCAATATTGGTATGCATCTATTAGAAGAGGAAGCACTAGCGAAAATTTAAAAATTATTAAAGAAAAATTACAAAATATATTTGTTGAAACTTCGGCGGAACTTGGATCTATGCAATTACCGCTATCAGACATTCTCAATCTTCAGAAAGGTGATGTTGTTAAATTTACTGATACGAAGATTACAGATCCTGTCATATTTAAGATAGGAAACAGAAAGAAATTCTTATGTCGTCCTGGTATATCAGGTAGCAGAATGGCTGTACAGCTTACAGGTGTTATGGATGGCGAGGCTGATATAACCGAAGACGATTTATTAAAAGAGGAGGATTAAGGTTATGATGAGTGACGGTGCATTATCTCAAGACGAAATAGAAGCTTTGCTAAAAGGTGCCGATGAAGCTTTTGGAGGAGACAGTGCTCCTAAAGCTAGTAATGGCGGAACTGTAGATAAACAACTTTTTAATGAAGCTGCTAAGTTGATAGCTGAAAATCAAGCTTTTTCACTATCTTCTATTTCTACTAAGACTGTATCCATTACTAATATTACTACTACAGTAGGTGATGTAAATAATTTACATCAAATGTTATCTGGTAAAATGATAGAGGCTAAAGTAGGTTATACTGGTTCTATCAATGGAAATGTATATTATTTCATGGGAGAAAATGAGGCTTTAATAGTTGCTTCTCTTATGATGGGACAAAAAGAAGCTGCTTTAAATGATATGGTAGCTCAAGTATTAAAAGAAGCTTTCTCACAAATGGTTGGAGTTTCTGACAGTGCTTTAAGTTCCAGATTCGGCGGAAGTTTTACTAACTCTCCTATAGAAACTTCTATATTGGAAGATGCTTTTAGTATTAATATACCTGGTTCTTTAGCTATAGTAAGCGGTTCTCTTTCTATTGAAGGCGAAGTAGAAAACGCTCCTTATGTGTTTGCTTTGGAGCTTCCTTTATTACAAAGCCTTTTAAGTTCTGCTTCTAATACAGCTGCAGCACCTACTGCAAGTGCAAATACAAGTAGTAATACTGCTTCTTCTAATAACTCTATGTCTGGACATTCTGATAATCAATCTTTTGATTCAGGTCCTCAATTAGGAGTACAGCATGCAGAATTTAATTCTTTAATGCCTGCTTCAGATGTACAAGGAACTGGAAACATCGGTTTGCTTATGGATGTAACCATGAACATGACTGTAGAACTTGGTAGAGCTACAATGACTATTAGAGATATACTAGGTCTTGGTGAAGGTTCTATCATAGAGCTTCAGAAACTAGCTGGTGAACCTGTAGATTTGCTTGTTAATGGTAAGTTAATAGCTAAAGGTGAGGTTGTAGTAATAGATGAAAACTTCGGTGTTCGTGTTACTGATATTATTAACCCTATGGACAGACTTACTAATAAACCTAGATAATTAAATTAAAAATTAGCTATAAATAAAAGCGGGGAATATTAATTTCCTCGCTTTTTTATTTTAAATTATCAATAAAATTTTTTTTAATAACTCAATTGAAATTATATCATAAACATATATAATATAGTCAAAAGATATAATATTTAAGAAGTATAATAAATGAGTGATAAAGTAGAAAATAAAAATCCTAACAATATACCTTCAGGTAATATTGGTTTACTTATGGATGTGACTATCACTGTCACAGTAGAATTAGGCAGAGCACGTTTAAGTATTAAAGAGATATTAAGTCTTGGTGAAGGTTCTATCATAGAGCTTCAGAAACTAGCTGGCGAACCTGTAGATTTGCTTGTTAATGGTAAATTAATAGCTAGAGGTGAAGTAGTTGTAATAGATGAATGTTTCGGTGTTAGAGTTACAGAGATTGTTGATTCTGTAAGTGAGATAGTTGCTGAAAAACCTAAAGAAAAAAATAAAAAATAATTAATTTCACATTCTTATATAAATCATTTTTTATGATATACTGAAAATTTTTAACTTTGTCATCTTTTTAGTCAACTTTTTCCCGCCGCATACGCTCTGCGGACTTCGTCAAAGTTGCAAAAAGTGCAAGGTATAAAATTAGTACTAAATAATACTAAAATTGTTTTACATGTAATATAAACTATTAATTTAAGCTAAAATATAGCCCTTTTGCTTCTTTGGGACAATACCACAGGCACTCCCTACGGTCGCAAAAGAAGTGGGGTGCTGCATAGCACACAGAGTGGTGGGCAAAGCCATGCAGATATTTAAAATTTAAAAAAATTATTTTTGACAAAATATAGTTGTTTAGGTATATATCCTATAAGTAATAAATTATAAATGATTTTTTTATATGTAAAAATAATAAATCTTTAATAAGTACTTATGAAAATTTTATTTATAAATTCTTTATTTTAAATAAAAAAAATTTTATTTGCTGCAACTTTAATTTAATACAATTCTTTACGATAATATAGTTACTATGAACAGCAAGAACCGTTTTATAATTTTTTCAGTAGTTATTATCGTTTTAATAATTGTTTCTTTTTCATCTCTTATAGTTACTGCAAATATGAGAGTGTCTGAGAATATAATAAGAGAAAGTGAAGTTAATAAAATTCCTTCTTCAAGTGAAAAATTTAGTGATATAATAGAAAATAGAAAGGTTAGAATACTTATAGATCCAGGACATAATGCTGCTACTAAAGGTGCATTGGGATATTTAGGTTATGAGTATTATATGAATTTGAGAGTTGCCAGAGAATTGGCAAAAATACTTTCTGAAGATGAGAGATTTGAATATTTTTTGAGCAGAGATGGTGCTTATTACAGCAGACCTATTAAAGAATATATGACTAATAATTATGCTGAGCTTTTGGGAATATATAATACAAAAGTTAAAGGTGAGGAGAGAACTGGAAATTTAACAAGATATCAAACATTAGAGATGTATGCTATAAGACACTATGCTATAGATAATAATTTTGATTTGCTTTTAAGTATACATTTTGATTATATGCCTTATATAAAAAGAAGAGCTAAAACTTCAGGTTTCCATGTTATAGTAAGTCCATATAATAGAGAATTTCCAGCTTCTATGCAGGTTGCTTATAAGTTATCTGAACGCATGCAGGAAAAATATAATATTTCTCCTGTAATAGGGCATGACAGAGTTCTTCCTAATACAGTATGGAAATTTTATGATAAAGAAGAATTGATTAAAGAAGGAATATCTTTGAGAGGACTTATTGTTATAGGCGATGCTTTTGAAAATGCTTATAATAAACAAGAAATAAAAAAAGATGTGCCTTCAGTTTTGATTGAAGCAGGATTTATACATGAATGGCGGTTTGGAAGCAATAAAGCTGTAAAAGAATTAGCTTATCAAATGTACGAAGCTTTGGTTGATGTATATACTACAAAATAAACTATTAAACTGTTATTTATATTGATTAAATATTAATATTTTGTTAAAATAGTTTTCAAATTAGGTAGTAATTGGATTATGCATAAAAGAAAAAATAAAGTTAAATATATTAATAAAAAACCTTCTGCAATTTATTTGTTTTTTAGAAAAATAATTAGATTCTTCACTCATAGAATCTATTTTATGTTTATACCGCATTCTAAAAAGAAAACAAAAACTTTATCAATACCAGTTTATGCATTAATTTTTATTGTATTAATAATAATTGGTGCTTTGCTTTCTACTTTTTCTTTTCTTACAAAAAATACTGTACTTGCAAGTAAAACAGAAGTGTTAAGCGGAAGTTATCAGGATAAATTAGCTGAAATAAACTCATTGGAAAATATTTTTAATTCTGTAGCTACTAATGATTATTATAGAAATGATATGTCCAATATGGTTAATCTATTAAAAATAGATGATGAGAGTATGAAGCTTTCTACCAATCATTATATAGATAATATTTTGCTTCTTAATTCAAGAGCAGAGGAACTAGAAAAGTTAAGATTATATTTAGATGAATTAAAAGCTAATATCACTTCAAAGAATAATGCTTTAGAGCCTATACCTTCAATACTTCCTATAGATTCAAGATATGCAGTTATATCTATGCCTTATCAAAAAGGTTCTATAGTATCAAAAGGTGTAGGATTTGAAACTATTGCGGGAACTTTAATAAGGGCTACTGCTTCAGGTACTGTAAATGATGTTTCTTATGATAAAGATACTGGATTTACCATTACTATATATCATAGATTTGGGGTTGTTACTAAATATACAGGTTTAGCCACTTCTTTAGTTTCTGAAAAAATGACTGTTAAAAAAGGTGAGATCATTGGAAACGCCAAGACGGGTATTTTTGAATATGAATTAAAAATAGCGTCTTCTTATGTTAATCCTTTATTATTTACTACTGTAGAAAATGAAGATAGAGAATAAAAATTTGAAAAATGGCATAAAGTATGCAGCACTTGGTGTTGAATTTGGAAGTATGGTTCTAGGTTTAGCTTTTGTAGGACATTATGTTGATAAACATTTTGAAAGTAAGCCATTATTTACTATAGTAGGAATATTTATTGGATTTGTCTCGGGAATATATAGACTTTACCAAATATCTAAAACTTTTGACAAATTGAATAAGAAATAGAGGAGAGATTATTTATGGAACCTATAATTACTAGCTTATTAGATACAGATTTATATAAATTTACCATGCAGCAATGTGCTTTAAGGCAGTTTTCGGATGTTTGGGTGCGCTATGTATTCAAAAGCAGAAATATTTTAGAATGGACTTCCGATATGCATGAGGAGTTTTTGAAGCAGATAAAATATTTTTGTAATTTAACTTTTCAGAAAGAAGAGCTTGAATATTTATCTTCTCTAAGATTCATAAAAAAAGATTATATAGAATTTTTAAAATTATACAGACCATTGGAAGAACATATAAGAGCTTTATTTGATAATAATAAATTAACTGTAGAAATAGAAGGTCCTTGGTATCAGACAATTCTTTGGGAAATTCCAATTCTTGCTATGATTAGTGAAATTTACTATACATATACAGTTTGTAAAGATGATGATGGAAAAAGAGCTTATGAACAAGCTGAAATTAATTTGATAAAAAAGATAGATGAAAAATTAATTCCAATGCATAAAGAGGATAATGGATTTAAGCTTTCAGAATTTGGTACTAGAAGAAGATTTTCTTTTAAATGGCAGGATAAAGTTGTTGATATACTAAAGAAAAAATTACCCCCTTCTTGTTTGGTTGGAACAAGCAATGTTTATTTTGCTAAGAAGTATGATTTACTTGCTGTTGGAACTAATGCTCATGAATATTATCAAATTGGTCAGGCTTTAGATAAGGTAAGACTTGCTGAGAGTCAGAAATTTATGCTTCAATCTTGGGTTAATGAGTACAGAGGAGATTTAGGTATAGCATTATCAGATACATTAGGAACTGATAAATTCTTAAAAGATTTTGATTTATATTTTGCTAAACTTTATGATGGAATAAGGCATGATTCTGGAGATCCTATTACTTGGGGTTATAAGGTTATAAATCATTATAAAAGTCTTAGAGTAGATCCTAAAACAAAAACTCTACTTTTCAGCGATAGTCTTAATTTTGACAAGGCTTATGTAATATATAAAGAATTCAAAGATGAAGCAAAAGTAACATTTGGAATAGGTACTTATATTACTAATGATTTTGAACCTGTTGCTAAGCCTTTAAATATAGTTATGAAGCTTCAAAGTGTTAATGGTAAGCCTGTTGCTAAATTATCTGATGATGATGGAAAAACTATTTGTGAGGATATGAATTTCCTTAATTATTTGAAAATTGTTGCTAAAGAATAAAAATAATAATATATAAAATTTATTTATAAAAATACAGGGCGGGAATTAAGTTTTTGAATTTCATTACATTTGCCCGCCCTTTATCTTTATTATTTTTTATGATATTTTTGTATTATTTTCTTTAAAAAGTTAAACAGTTATTTTAGCTGCCCGCCCAAGATTTTTTAAATTTGTTACTTATTAACCGCACTCAGAATGAAGCTAAAAATATAAATTTATTTGAAATACAATATTTTTTATATTATGAATTTGATTCACCGTGCGTTAAATAAATTCTAAATTTAATCAACACTTGGGTGGGTGCTAAAAAATCTGATTAAGTTATAAAGATGATTAATATTAAAATTCAAAATTTATTAATAAAGAATAAAGGGTGGGGTGTGTCAATAAATTTTCTAATACTAAATATGATTAGAAATATATTTAGTATTAGAAAGTAATCAGTTACATATATAATATATTTTTATTCATGTTCTAATAATCTTTTATAGAAAAATTCTATACCAAAAGCTCCTAAAGGTGCGGTTATTAATATGGCAAGCACCGCTATTGTGAGTATGATTTCGCCTGATGCAAAACCTAATGATAAAGGAATTGAACCTATAGCAGCCTGCACTGTTGCTTTAGGACAATATGCTATCATAGAAAATATTCTTTCTTTTTTGTTGAGTTTAGTTTTTATTAATGAAACAATCACTCCTAACATTCTAAATATTAAAGCTCCGAATATTAAAATAATACCTGTAAGTCCAGTATTTAAAGCATAATTTATATTTACAGCGGCACCTACTAATACAAAAAGCATAATTTCAGCAGCTACCCATAGTTTTGAATATTTTAATGAAAGTCTTTTTGCTAGTTCTGCTTTTTTACTTTTTAAATATGCTCCTGTACTCATAACAACCAAGAGTCCTGAAAAGCCTATTATTCCTCCAAATAATTTTGAAATGGAATTTTCTATTGTTACAAGTATGAATGATATACTCAATATTATAACCACTTTGGCACTGTCTCTTATATGAAATCTTGTAAAGAATTTTGCCAATACAAATGCAATCAATATCCCTGCTAAAAGTCCAAAGATAATAGAAGTTGGTATTTTTATGAAGTCAAGTGCAGAAACAGTTCGCCTTTAACAAGAGAAGTAAAAGAAGCGAATAATACTATTACAAAAATATCATCAACTGAAGCACCTGCCATAAGTAATTGAGGTATGCTTTTATTAGTACCGTATTTTTCTTCCATAAGTTTTAACATTTTTGGAACAAGTACTGCAGGAGAAACAGCAGCAACTACAGAACCCATTAAAGCAGCTTCAAGTAAAGTGATATCAAATAGTTTAGGAGCTATTAAAACCATTCCTATTATTTCAAAACTTGCAGGTACAAAGCACATTAATACTGCAGGGCGTCCTACTTTTTTTAAATCTTCTATATCAAGATTAAGTCCTGCACGAGTAAGTATTATAATTAGTGCCAATTCTCTTAAATCTGCTGATATTGAAAGTATTGAATTATCTAATAGATTCAAACAATATGGTCCAAGTATAATTCCTGTTATAATAAGCCCTAAAAGTGAAGGAAGTTTTAAAAGTGAAAATATTTTTCCTAAAATCATTCCGCATAAAAATATTAATGCCAAGCTAAGAAGCATAAAAGTAAATCCTTTTTTAATTGTATTTGATTTTTTATTATGAATAAGAGATTTTAGAAAATATAAAAACTACTATCTGCAAATTCATAAATACTTAAATTATCATTTTTTATCAATTATAATTTAAGTTTATAAAAATCATAAAATTTGCAGAAGTCATCAGCTTTTATATTTTATTGAAATTAAATATCAAGCGGTTTGATTATTTAAAAGAAAAATAATCTAAGGAGACCTCATTCCTTATTTGTGAAAAGCATTTTATCATAAATATTTTTTATTTCAAGTTTTTATTCTTTTTTAGAATTAATAATTTATGCTGCCGCACGTTAAGAGAATCTTTTTTAATAATTCAATTTTTTTATTATTGATATTTTTTTATTTTTGTATTGTTAAACGTGCGGTTGTAAAAAATCATAAAGTTAAAAAAATTAGGGTGGGTGTTATATTTTTTATTTATGTATTAAAGGAATTATGTTATTAGAATATTTAAAAAATTAATAAAGTAATAGGGTGGGCATTCGTAATTAATTTTCTAAGAAATTTAATAAAAAAACCCGCCCTTTTTCTTTTTTATATAATTTTGTATTTATTAATAAAAATTTCTTTTTTACTAAATTTGAAACGGCATTACCCACCCAAGTTTAAATTAGATTTAGAATTTATATTACCGCACGATATATAGAATCTTTTTTAAGAGTTTGTTTTTGAATTATAATAATTTTTTTATTTTTGTGTTATTAAGCGTGCGGAAAATGTTTTTTTACTGAAATTTCAAGTTAAAAATACAAATTAACATTAATATTTTTGAATATATCTAAAATGTTATATTTAAGTAAATTTTTTTGATGTATAAATTTTTTTTATTGTACTTGATATTTATTTATTATCTAATATACTTATAATTATTACTTAATTTCTAAGATTGGAGTATAAAAAGTGAAACATATCAAATTATTAGCTATTTTCTTGATTTTTAGTTGTTCTATATTCGCATTAACTGCTGGTGAAACAGATTTATTTAATGCTATTAATGAAAAAAATGCAGATAATGTATCGAATATACTTTCTAATTCTATGGATATTGATATAAATGTGTTGGATGCAGAAGGATATACTCCTTTACATAGAGCTATTTATAATAAAGATTTAGATACAGTAAATATACTTTTAGAAAATGAAAATATAGATATTAATTCTAAATTGGATATAAAAGTTAGTATAGACGGTTGGTATTTAGGAGGAGCTACTCCTTTAATATTAGCTTCATATATAGGAGCTTCAGATATAGTAACAGTTTTGCTTGATAATAATGCTGATATCAAAGCAAAAGACGATGTTGACGGCAGTATGGCTATACATATGGCATCAGCTAATGGAAATGATGAAGTAGTAAAAGTACTTTTAGAAAAAGACCCAACTACAATAAATGATGTAGATAATAGAGGAAATACTCCATTACATTGGGCAGCTATGAAAGATAGACCTGAAACTGTTAAATTATTAATGGAAAATGGTGCTGATATAGAATCACAAGATGCTGACGGCTGGACTCCTTTGCATTATGCTGCTGCTTTCTCTTCACTTCAAACAGTTCAAACACTTGTAGAATTAGGTGCTGATAAGACAAGTAAAACTAAAGATGGAAATGAGCCTGTATATTATGCTAGACGCGATGATGTTAAGAATTATTTGACAGGAAATGTTGCTATGGCAGAAGGAGAGGAAACTACAGATGAAGAAACTCTAAACGAAGAAACTTCAGATGAGGAAATGGCAGTAGCTGATAATGAACAAACAGATGAAGAAACAATGTCAGAAGAAGTTGTTACAGATGAATCTACAACAGAAGAAGGCCCAACTCAGTATGTTAATAATACAGAATTAGATGTTAAACAGCTTGAACTTTTAGTAGCTATAAAAAATAATGATATAATAGCAGTAAATACTTTAATGAAAGAGGGAGTTAATCCTAATTTTGTAGATGAAAACGGATATTCTCCTTTACATTTAGCTGTTATGAACAATAGTTTAGATTCAGTTGAGGCTTTGCTTGCTTATAAAGATATAGATAAAGAAATCAGACTTCCTTATGAAGCTACTTTAGATAATTGGTATTTAGGCGGAGCTACTCCTTTAATAGTTGCTTCTTATATAGGAAATGCAGATATAATGTATGCACTTATCAATGCTGATTGTAATATAAGAGCTAGAGATGATATAGACGGTGCTATGCCTATACATGTTGCTTCAGCTAATGGAAATGATGATGCAGTAATATTATTATTAGAAAAAGATAAAACTTTAGTAAATGAAACAGACAATAATGGAAATGACACACCATTACATTGGGCAGCTATGAAAGATAAACCTTCTACAGTAAATGTACTTTTGAAATATGGTGCTGATACAAAAATACAAAATACAGACGGAAATACACCTTTACATTATGCTTCTATGTATGCAGGTTCTGAAGTTATAAAAAATATAGTTGCTTCAGATCAATCTAGCGTAAATATGGCAAATAATGAAAATATGTATCCTATACACTATGCTGCTTTAGAGAATAATGTTGATGCTTTAGTAACATTAGTAAATGAAGGTAATGCTGATGTTAATATGAAAGATTCAACAGGAGATACAGCTTTACATTATGCTGCTGCTTATGGCAATATAGACAGTGTTATGGCATTAGTAGAAAAATGTAATGCTGATAAAACATTAAAAGACAATGAAGGTTATACAGCTGCTGATTTAGCTTCAGATAATGGTTATGATAATATAGCTAGTTATTTGAGAGGCGATTCTAAGTATATACCAGAAAATAATGACAAAAATACTGATGAAAATATAGATAAGAATACTGACAGTAAAGAATTAATACTTCCAGAATATAAGAAAAGACCAGATTTGAATAAGAAATGGTGGTAATTAATTTTTTATTTATTATAATTGTGTGATTAAAATAATAGGCTTGGAATTTATTATTAAATTTCAAGCCTTTATTTTTTATATTTGTAAATAAATTTTGTTATATAAGTGATTTGGTATCTAATGAATTATGTATGTAACTAATTGTACGTATAATACATTATTTATGATTTTTTTGATATTTTATTATAAATATAGTAAATTATTTCATTATTGTGAATTTTATAAAATAAATTTTATTGGTAATCATAAAAAAATATGTATAATAAATTTGCATTAGAAACAAATATATAATACAATATAAGATAATATATTAATTGAGAGGAATGAAGAATATGTTTAAAGGCACTACAATATGTGCAGTATGCAGAGACGGCGTTACTGCAATAGCAGGAGATGGACAGGTAACATTAGGCGAAACAGTAATGAAGCCTAATGCAGTAAAATTAAGAAAATTATACGGCGGTAAAGTTATATCAGGTTTTGCTGGTTCTACTGCTGATGCTTTTACATTATTTGAAAAATTTGAAAAAAGATTACAGGAGTTTTCAGGTGATTTGACTAGAGCTGCTGTTGAACTTGCACGTGAATGGAGAACAGATAAGATGCTTAGAAATTTACAGGCTCTTATCATAGTTGCCAGTAAAGATAAAATGCTTTTACTTTCAGGTAATGGAGATGTTATAGAAAGTGAGAATAATATATTAGCTATAGGTAGCGGTGGGCAGTATGCTAAAGCAGCTGCTATGGCATTATGTGAAAATACAGATCTTTCAGCTAAAGAAATAGCAAGAAAGGCACTTGAAATAGCTTCACAGATATGTATATACACTAATAGCAATATTTCTTTGGAGGTTATAGAATAAATATGTCATTTGATGCGAAATTAGAAAGTGAACTTACACCTAGAAGAATAGTAGAATCATTAGATCAATATATAATAGGTCAAACAGAGGCTAAGCGTTCAGTTGCTATAGCTTTAAGAAATAGATATAGAAGACGTCATTTACCAGAAGAATTAAAAGATGAAGTTGCTCCAAAAAATATTATCCTTATAGGGCCTACTGGAGTTGGTAAGACAGAAATAGCTAGAAGATTAGCAAAATTAGTAAATGCTCCTTTCATCAAAGTAGAAGCTACTAAATATACAGAAGTAGGATATGTAGGACGCGATGTTGAGAGTATGGTAAGGGATTTGGTTAATGTTGCTATATTCGATTTAAAAACAGCTATGATGAAAGAAGTAGAAAAAGAAGCTACTGAAATAGCTTTGGATAAATTGGCAAAACTTTTACTTCCATCTGTTAAAAAAGAAGATGAGGCAAATATTTCTAGTGAAGAAATGGAAAAGAAGAAAAATGCCAAAGAACAGATGAAAAAACGCATAGCTAATGGTGATTTTGATGAAAGTTATGTTGAATTAAAGATAACAGGCGGTGGAAATAGAATGTTTGGTATAATTCCAGGCATGGGATTTGAAGAAAGTGATATGATTCAATCTATGGTTGGAAGTATTATGCCTCCTAATAAGAAACATAAACGTTTAAGAGTAAAAGAAGCTAAAAAATATCTTATAAATGAGGCTTCAGAATCTCTTATAGATATGGATAAAATCACTTCAGATGCTTTGAGCCTTACTGAAAATATGGGTATAATATTTTTAGATGAGATAGATAAAATAGCCAGCGGCAATAAAACAGACAGTGCTGATGTTGCAAGACATGGAGTACAGAGAGATTTGCTTCCAATAGTTGAAGGAACAACAGTTAATACAAGATATGGCCCTATAAAAACAGATCATATATTGTTTATTGCGGCAGGTGCATTCCATGTTAATAAACCTTCTGATTTGATTCCAGAACTTCAGGGAAGATTCCCTATAAGAGTGGAATTAAAGGCTTTATCTAAAGAAGATTTTAAAGATATTCTTGTAAATCCTAAGAATGCTATAACTAAACAATATCAGGAACTTCTTAAAACAGAAGGAGTAACTATAGAGTTTGAAGATGCTGCTTTAGAGGCAATAGCAGATATGGCTTATAATATTAATACTAATGTTGAAAATATAGGAGCAAGAAGACTTTACACTATTATGGAAAAAGTTTTTGAGGAAATTTCCTTTACAGCTGATGAACATAAAGGTGAATTTATTAAGATTAATGCCGACAATATTAAAGATGCTATGAAGGATATAGAGGATAATAGAGATATTAGCAGATATATTTTATAATAGTGTTTTGATTTACAGTATAGATTTTTTGTTTTTTTTTTATAAAATTATATAGTGTATAGTTAAAAATATAATTGGAGTTTATAATATGGATAATAACAATAATAATGAACAACAAGATAGTACTGTATTTATTAAGTGGGTGCCTTTGTATGAAACTAGACATAAACTGATAGACAGTCAGCATAAGGAATTAGTTAATATAGTTAATGAACTTTATATGGCTACAGTTGATAATAGTGCCAATACAAATGAGGCTTTCATTAAAGCTATTAAAAAATGTATTGATTATACTCAATATCATTTCAAAACAGAAGAAAAAATAATGGATCTTATTAATTATTCTGATGCTGAAAACCATAAGGCTATGCATAAGAGTTTTTATTTAGAAATAGTTGATCAAATCAGGAAATATGAAGAAGGTCAGCCATTCGTAGCAAATAAATTTATTAAATTCTTAAAAGATTGGCTTTTAGAGCATATCGGTTTCCAAGATAAGAAATTTGTAAATGAAATCAAGGAAGCTTTAAAGAAAAAAGAAGGTAATCAATAAATTTGCTTGATATTTAAGATTTATAACATTATTATTCTTTATAATAAATAATAAAAATGGAACATAGGAAAATTTATAAGTGTCAAAAAGTAATTCATATACCGTTGGGGTAATCATATTAAGTATTATTAGTGCTATACTTTTATCTTTGGCTTTTCCACCATTAAATTTATTTCCTATATCTTTTATTGCTTTTGTTCCGCTTAACATTATTATATATAAATCAGATAAAATTAGATATTATATAATAGCAGCATCCATATTTGTATTCCTATTTTTCGGATACCTGCTTATGTGGGTAACTTCCTTTATGCTTAAGGAAACAGAGGCTATAGTTTCTTTTCTGACATTATTTACTATACTGTTTTTAATAATATTCTTATTTTATTTCCCAGCTATGCTTTTAAGCGGATTTTTATCTAAGAAATTACCTCAGTTTAGATTTTTAGCTATACCGCTTGTATTTACATTTATGGAATATATGAGAAATGTAGGATATCTTGGTTTTCCTTGGGGAATTATAGGATATTCTCAATGGAATTTCTCTTTATTTATACAGTCAGCAGATATATTTGGTGTATTAGGTGTTAGTTTCTTTGTGTATTTTTCTAATGCTGTCATAGCTCATTACCTAGTATTATTTGTAGAAAAAAATGATAATAAGAAAAAAAATAAAAGAGCTTATATACCAGCTTTAGTATTTGTAGTATCATTTGCAGTTGTAATGATATATGGTGCTATAAGGATTAATGTAGAAGAATCAAAAAGAGTATTGCAGCCTAAAACTAAAATAGCTTTGATACAGAAATCTTTTGATCCAAATATATATTGGAATAATATTTATACTGGAGAACCATTTAGGAAGAATTCTAAAGGCATACAAGGTTTTGCTGAAAAGTTTCTTTTAAAACCTGAAAAATTTGTTAGTGAGGAAAAACCTGATGGAGTAACACAGAATGGTACTGTATCAGTGAAACGTGTAGCTAATTTGGCAAGAGATGCGGCACTTTCTAAACCTTCTTTGATAGTATATCCTGAATCTGTTACATTAGATTCTTATGGTTTTTATATATCTGAATATAAAGAAATTTTTGATTATGGACTAGCTTCAAATTCTATGTATCCCGGAGTATATAATACTTATCTTTTATATGATATGATTAGATATACTCAAACTTATCATTTATTAGGAACCACAATTATAAAAGAAGATACCAATAAAGATGCTTATAATCCTTATAAGTATTATAATGGTATGGAGTTTATTAATGATAGGGGTAATGTAATAGGTGAATATTCTAAGATTAAACTTGTACCTGGAGGAGAATCATATCCTTTTCAAGATAATGAATTCTTACTTAATACTTTCCCTTTCAAAAATATAATAAATTTCATGTATGCTCAATTTGATAAAGCAGGTGCAAATAGATGGGATAGAGGTAAAAGTATTACAGTATTTAATCACCCTAATGGTTATACTTTTTCAGGCATTATATGTTTTGAAAGTGCATTCGGTGATTTTGTTAGAAAATTTGTATATGATGGGGCACAAACTTTAGCTGTTATAACAGAAGATGCTTGGTCTTATAGCGATGAGTCTTTACTTCAGCATTTTTATATGTCCATATTTAGGGCTATAGAAAATAGACGCGATATAGTTCATAATGGTAATTCTGGCGTTACTGGACATATATCAAGTACTGGTAAAATCATAGCTACACTTCCTTTCTGGAAGCCTGATTATATGGTGGCTAATGTTGCTCTTAATAGTGCTACAACAATATATACTAAATTCGGTGAATGGTTTGTTGCTCTTTGTTTCATAGGAATTTGTGTACTTTTATTTTTTGCTACTACAAAAACTTTAATTGAATTAAAAGAAATAATTAAAAAACGCTTCTTTGCTAAAACATTAGAAACAGTACCAGTTGCTCCGGCAGCTCCTTCAGCTAAAAAAGTTGATGAATATATTAACAATGATTCTAATAATGATTTACCTAGTTTAGATGATATAGAAGAATTAGTTAAAAAAGATATAGTAGCAGAGAAAAATAATGTTATTGAAAAAGATAATGCAGTTCAAAAAGATAATATAATTAAAAAAGACAATACTATTGAAAAAGATGTTAAAAATAACATAAATGAAAACATTATTGATAAAAAAGAAAATCAGCAAGTTAAAGAAACTCAAAAATCTATAAAAGCAGAAAATAAGGCTATTACTGTTGATAAGCCTTTAGTGAAAGCGGAGAAAGAAGCTGATAAAAAAATAGATATTTTTTCTGATAAAAAGTATATGGCTGATGATACTACCAAAAGCTATAGTATATTTGATGATACTAAATACACATCAGATATTTCATCTACTTTGAGTACAATTATTGAAGAAAATGAAAAAGTTTTTGATAAAGGTAAGGTTATGAAGAAAAATAATAAAATGAAAAAAGATGATAAATAGAGGAAAAGCATGTTAGGGGCTATTAGAGTACTTATAGCGACAGATTCCAAAAATATTTCTGGACTGCTTAATAACATTTTAGCGAATTACTATAGAATAAATGTTGTTGGAGTAGTTTATAATGGTATAGAGGCCTATAAGTCTATAGTATCTCTCAAGCCTGATTTTGCTGTTATGGATGCAGATCTTCCTTTGATGGGCGGTTTAGAAATTCTAAAATTATTAAAAAAGGAAAATATAAAGATTAATATTTTAATAATGAGTTCTTTAGCACATAATCAAGATGCATCTATGAGAGGTTTTGATTTAGGTGTTTTGGAATTTATTCAAAAGACTAGAAATATTTCCGCCGAATTTATTAAAGATAATATTCTTAGCAGGATAATAGAAATATCTAAAAAACAATCAGATGATTTAGAATATGTACCGGAATCTAATATAGATTATAATTTTAATTTTCTTAACAATACGCCATCGCCAACTACTACTACCACTATTGCTTCAAATACTAATAAAACAACAGTTGATGACAATGAACAAACATATCTTAATAAATTTGATGATAATGTTAGAATAATACCTTTTAATCAAAAACAGGTTGCATCAGCTATATCTAAAATTCTTAAATTTGATTTAAAGCCTCCAAAGTTGGTCGCAATAGGAATATCTACAGGAGGCCCTAGAGCTTTGAGGATTATGCTTCCTAGTTTGCCTAGTGATTTTCCGCTTCCTATACTTATATCGCAGCATATACCTAAAGAATTTTCTTCATCTTTAATATCTAGTTTACAGGATATATGTAAGATAAGAATTAAAGAGGCAACTGTTGATGAAGAATTAGCTCCTTCAATAGTTTATATATCTCCCGGTGATAAGAATATGGGAGTGTATATGGACTCTAAAGGAAAAATAAGAATTAAATTTTATCCGGATACAGAGCATAAATTTATTTATACTCCTTGTGTTAATTATTTATTTGAAACCATTGATAATGTATTGGTTGATAAAGCTGTAGCTATTGTTATGACAGGTATGGGTAATGATGGTACAAATGGTATGATTAGCTTATACAAGCATGGTAATTTATGTATAGCACAAGATAGAGAAAGTTCTACTGTATTTGGAATGCCTAGAAGTGTTATAGAAAATAAAGCTGTGCATGTGGTTTTATCTCTTTATGATATTGCAGAGTTTTTAATACAATATATGAGGTTGAAAAGAGTATGAAAAATATTTTAATAATATTTTGTTTTATGACATTGATGCTTTTTACTTCTTGTAAAAAAGAGTATGAGGCTAATAGTGAATATAGTATTTATGAGTATGAAAATTATATTTCTAAATTGATTTCAAATAAGGATACATTGGAATTTACTTCTAATTTTGTTTTGAATTTAGATGAGAATGTTGTTAAGACTTTAAATGAAATGTCTTTAATATATGAGCTTACTCCAGTTAATATTATAGAATCTATAAAAAATATGGGAGCTTTATATCAGAGAATATTTTCAAATAATGATGATGCTCTTTGTAATTATTTGCCTAAAGAAGGCGGTTATTATGATGTAAGCATAACTTATAAAAAATATAAAGATGTTGTAATAGCACAATTTGAATATCCTTCTTTTAATGAGATATCTGAAAATTCTATTGAATTTGTTGCTATTTATTTGAATGATAAATGGAATTTACTTACTATTAATTTTTTAAATATTTAAGGATTCTTCTCAATGAAAAAAATTTTTATTGCATTAATAATGATTGTATCGCTTCTATTTGTTTCTTGTTTGGAAGATTTGGATAGTACTAAGAAAAAATCTTTATTTGTTTTTTATGATGAAATGAAAAATGAAATATTAAAAGATAATATAAATTGGATAGAAAAAAATTCTAATATAGACAATATAGAAAATATTAAAGATATTTTAATAGATAATAATGATTCTGTAAAAAAATTGATATCATCTTCAAATGGAGAATACTCTGTTACTATTAATTATACAATAGGTGATAATACAAGTCCTTATAAAGGTTATTATATTATTAGAAATTCAGAGTTTTCACCTACTTATTATTATATAAGAGTTGTAAATGAATCAAATAAATGGAAAATAGAATCTATTGATAAATTGCCTTTAAAATAATAAAACTATTTTTTATTCTTGCAGCGAAGTACATTTTATGAAGCGTCAGTCTTTAATTATCAAATAAATTAATTTGCAGCTATTACCAATGTTGTGCGGCTCAATATTTATTTTATATAAAAAATATTAATAGTTAAAAATAATAGTGATATTTACAAAAAATATTAAATATACTAAAATAAAAATAACTATTTAATATTTTTTTAAAATAAATAAGGAAAATAATATGTATACGATAAAAGCCCCATGTAAAATAAATCTTTCTCTTGATATAACTTCAAAAAGAGAAGACGGATATCATTTGATTGAATCTTTATTTCATACAGTTAATTTATATGATATTATAAATATTGAAAAATCAGATGAATATAAAATATCAACTTCAGGTAAATTTGCTTTGAAAGATGAAAGCGAAGATAATATAGTAACAAAAATATTTAAATATTTCAAAAATGACATGGGACTTAAAGATAATTATAATATACATATAGAAAAAAACATACCTACAGGTGCAGGACTTGGAGGAGGTTCTTCAGATGCTGCTAATGTTATTAAGTTTTTTTTAAATGAATTAAATATTAAAGCTGATAATAGTTTGATAGAATCCTTTTCAAAATTCGGTGCTGATATTCCTTTCTTTATAAAAGGAGGCTGTGCTTGGGTTTCAGGAATAGGTGAAAAAATAATAAATTATGATTTTACTTTGCCTTATGATATAATATTAATTTTTCCTAATATTCATGTTTCTACAAAATTGGCTTATTCAAAATTTGTAAAAGAAGATTTTAATAAATCAGATATATTTGCCATAAAGAATATGTTTGATAATAAAAATATTGATTTTAAAAGTATAGTTTCTCATACATATAATATATTTGAAAAAAATGTATTTAATTTGGAAAATAAAATAGAATCTATAAAAATACAAGCAGAAAATATATTAAATAGAAAAGTATCAATGAGCGGTTCTGGTTCTTCACTTTTTGCTTTATATGAAAGAGATGATAAAAATATAGACAGTGATTTAGAAAAATTAAAATCTCAAATGAATATAGACATTTATAAATTGAGTTTGATTTAATTGTATTTACTTTTTTTTATGTTATAATTGGGCTTTATTATAAAAAAAATTAAAGAAATAAGATTTATAAAATGATAAAAAGAATATTTGTTATATTATTGATATATGCTTCTTTAACTTATGCAGCATCTACATCTTCAAAGCATTCATTGTCTATTTTGGACACAACAAGCACAAGATCAAAAGGTATGATGAAGTCAGGATTTTTAATTGGTAATGATTCTTCATCTATATTTATGAATGCTGCTTCCTTGATGGGAGTATTAAGAGACAGCGTTAATTTAAATTATACTGTTACATCAGATCCAAAAAATGAATATATATTCAATGCTTCCTATGCTCATATAGGGGCTTCTTATGCAGTGGGCGTTGGTTTTGCTTCCGAGATTAATAAAATATATTCTTATGATAATTCTGGAATAAAAAAGAATGATATATACAGCGGATTATATTTGATAAATGTTGGTGCCGCTTATGCTATTAATGATAATGCTTTTATAGGCGGAAATATAAAAACAGTAATTAATAATAGCGAAAAAGATAATAACTTTGGTATGTTTTTTGATGTATCATATATGCAGTCATTATTTACTCCTAGTTTGAAGCTTGGTATTGGAGTGAGAAATTTTGGTTTTTATGATAATGTTTTTGCAAAAGTTGATACAGATATAGTAGCTTCATTAGCTTACAGTAAAAGCGATAATAGTTTTTCTATAACAGCACAATATACTATATCAGTACCTTCTGTTACACATAATGTATCAGTTGGTCTTGAAGCTATGATTATAGATTTTAATAAATTAGGTTTATTTAAAGAAAAAGGCACTTGGTATGATGATTTGCCTGAAACTATATTAGATGCTCCTAGTGCTATACAAAAGAGATTTGCAACTAAATTGCCTAGCGGTATTTTAGCTAGAGTAGGAGTAGGCAATAAAGGTGCTTCTTTGGGTTTATCTATTTATGTGAAATTATTCAGACTTGATTATGCTATTTGTTTTGATAATTTTAGTAAAGATAATATTTCACATGATATAGGTATGAGTTTTATGTTTTAATTAAGTAATTGATTTATTATGGCTATTTGTAAACAAAAAATATCTAGTACAGAAAATTGCGACAGAGAAGAATATAAAGATGGTTTATGCATTATTCATCATGATAGTGATGATAAACCAGAGGGACTTTTCAGACGTATTATAAGAGATGATATTTATAGAGGATATTATAATTTCTCTTATATGATTAGTTATGATGGATTTAGTTTTGAGGGATTAAAAATATTAAAAGATGCCAATTTATTATTTAGAAATTCTTCATTTTACGGCCCATTTCATATAAGAAATTATGATTTAAAAGCTTCTTTGGATTTTACAGATTCTGATTTTGACAGCGGTATTTTTATAGTTATGTCTAATGTTCATAAAGAAATAATTATTAAAAATTCTAAAATAAATATGGATTTTAATATGTCTTTATCAAATCTTTATTCGCTTGATATTGATAATATAACTGTTGATTGTAACTGCAGTATTTCTAATTCGGATATAATGGATAAATTAAAATTTAACCATATATATTTTAAGAATAATTTTAGTTTGCTTAATTCTAGTTTGATAGGCGATGCTAGTTTTGAAAATATTGTTATAGAAGGCGACGCTGACTTTAGGAATATTAAATTTTATAAATCATTGAAATTTGAAAATGTACAGATAAAAGGCAATACTATACCTGTTGAAATTACAGAAAATAAGAATATAGAATTTAAAAATGTAGTTATAAACGGAAAACTTATAGAAGATAATCAAAAAGAGAAAAAAGAAAAAGAAAAGAAGAAAAAAGAATTAGAACAAATTAAAGAAGCTAAAGATAAAATGTATAAAGAAACTTTGCTTAATAATAAGTATTCTAATAGAAAAAATAACAATTAGAATACTTATTATTAATAATATTTAAAGTAAATGTCTTTTATCTTTTAAATCTTCATTTTCTCTTATGTCTTTTAATATATCTTTGATTTTTGAATCTCTGTTATTAGGATATATTAAAAGTACACCATTAGATTTTACTATAGTTAAATCTTTTACGCCATCTATTGCTATGAAAGTTTCTTTATCATCATTAATTATAATATTATCATGTGATTCTTTAGCATATACATTTCCAACAATTACATTATTATTGTTATCTTTATCATGTATTCTTCCCAAAGCAGAAAAAGCACCTAAATCGTCCCAGAAGAAATGAGCCTTAATACATATAATATTTTCTAACTTTTCCATTATACCAAAGTCGAATGATACTTTGTCTATAGTTTTGAATATTTCTTCTTTTTCATTATCATCTTTTGCTTTTAAAGTTGCCATTACTTTATTATATGTATCAGGCATAAATTCATTAACAGAATTCAATATATTATCAGCAGACCATATAAACATTCCGCTATTCCATAAATAATTGCCGTCTTCCAAAAATTTGCATGCATTTTCATAATTAGGCTTTTCTACAAATCTGTCAACATTATATTCATTATCTTTAATTTTATCTTTAAGTTTTATATATCCATAACCAGTTTCAGCTCTGTTTGGATTTATTCCTATAATTACAATATGATTTGTAGTTTTGGTTACTTCAATGGAATCTTCTATAGATTTTATAAATAATTTTTCATCTTTTATGATAGGGTCAGCAGGAAGTATTGCTACAATTGCTTCTCCTATTCTTTCTTTTATTACAGATACACCTAATGCTATAGCTGCTGTAGTATCTCTGCCTAATGGTTCATATATTATATTTTCTTTTTTGAATGACGGAATATATTTTGCAAACGCTTCTTCATACCTTTTTCCAGTAACTATAAATATATTATCTTCTGTAGTTATTTTTAATGCCCTATTGATCGTTTGCTCTATTAATGATTTGTCTTCTATAATGTTTAAAAATTGCTTTGGCTTATTCTCTCTGCTTAGAGGCCATAGTCTTTCTCCTATTCCTCCGGCTATAATAAGTATAGCTTTTTTCATTATTTATATCCTTTTTTATTATTTTATATTATTAATTATAGTTAAAAAAGAGATAAAAAACAAGGATTATAGTATTTTTATTATCATAAAATTGTGTCATAAAAGATATTTTTTAATCTAAACTCTATTTACATTTTATACATTAGTTTAAAAAAAAATCATTTTTATGTAAAAAATGTAGTTATAATATGAATAAATAAATATAAATCTATGAATATTAATTATAATTTAAATATTTTTTATTTGACAAAAATTTCATTATGTATTAATCTTTATACTATAATGGGGAGAGTTTTTTATTAATTTTATTTTGAGAGGTTATATGAACAATACTGAGCAACTAATATATGACGATGATGACATGCTATCACCTATTGACGCAGCAAAAATAGTCGGGGTTTCAAGAACTACAGTTAATTATTGGGTTAGACATTATGGTCTAAAAGCGGATATCACTCCTGGAAAAAGATATAAAATACGTTATGCTGATTTGAAAGCTTTTTTAGCCTTTAACAAAAAAGACAAAAGAATGAAATTAAAAAGAAAACATTCTAAATACAAAATAGCCCTCATAGAACCTATGGAGATTACAAGAAAAAACTATCTTGAATGGTTAAGTGATGATTATGATATAGTTTGCATATCTAATCTTACTAATCCGCTTAAAGAACTAAAAAAAATTTCTCCTGATATAATTTTGATGGATATTAATTTATCAGAAGATAAGGATTATTTCTATTTATTAGATGAAATAAAAAAAGAAATATCTTTAAGAACAGCATTAATAATAATCATTACTAAAAGATACAATGAAGATGATGTAGTTAATGGTTTAGAGAAAGGTGCTTGCGACTATGTTAAAAAACCTGTAGGTCAAAATGAACTTAAAGCTAGAATAAAAAATGCTATAAGATTTTATGTTGATGTATGATCATAGCATATTGATAGGATCTATATCTATTTCTACATAATTGCCTTTTTGAGCTGTAAAACTGTCATTAAGTTTTTTGAAGAATCCTTTTAATAGGGAATGAGATGGAGTTTTTATTAATATATTCCATCTATAATATTTATTTAATTTACTTATTGTGCAGGCTACAGCTCCTAATATGATAATTTTATCAGAATCATTATAAGTTTCCATTCTAAGCATATCGGCTATCATATTGGCATCACTTTCAACCTTTTTCTCGTCTAATCCTCTTATAACCAATCTTACCAATCTTGAAAATGGAGGGTAATTTAAAGGAGCTTTTCTGTTTTCTATTTCTCTATTATAGAATGATATATAATCATGATTTTTGGCACATTCAATACTGTAATTATTAGGCGAATAAGTTTGTATATATACAACACCTTTTTTTTCACCCCTTCCGCTTCTTCCCGCAACTTGAGTTATTAAATTGAATGTTCTTTCAGCACTTCTAAAATCTGGAATATGAAGCGACATATCTGCAAATAAAACACCAACCAAAGTAACATTAGGAAAATCAAGTCCTTTAGCTATCATTTGTGTTCCTATAAGTATATCTATTTCTCCGTCAGAAAATCTTTTGAATATTTTTTCGTAATTTTTAGTTCCGCCTACGGTATCCTGATCCATTCTTTCTATTACAGCTTTTGGAAATAGTATATTTAAATGTTCTTCAACTTTTTCTGTACCGCTTCCTATTCTTTCAAAATGTCCTATCTTACATTCATCACAAAGTTCATCTAAAAATTGTGTATATCCGCAGTAATGGCACATAACCACATTTTTCTTTTTATGATATGTTAAAGAAACAGAACAATTAGGACATTCTAATACCCTTTGACAATATGAACAAGTAACAACAGGGGCATATCCTTTTCTATTTAAAAATAATATAATCTGTTCTTTCTTTTCTAATTTGTTATTGATTTCTTCTACCAATTTTTGAGTTATCATTGGAAATGCTTCTGCTCTTTTTTCTTTTTTCAAATCTAATATTTTTACTTCAGGCATATTCACAGAAGCAGCTCTTTTATTTAGAGTAAGAAGTTCTATTTTACCAGTTGTAGCATGATAAAAACTTTCTATAGATGGAGTAGCACTTCCTAATAGCAATGTAGCATTTTCTTTACTTTTTCTATAGAATGCAACTTGCCTTGCATGGTACCTTGGAGTATCTCCTGCCTTATAACTGGTTTCATGTTCTTCGTCTATTACTATGATTCCTAAATTAGGAGTAGGGGAGAATATAGCACTTCTTGCACCTATAACAATTTTTATCTCATCTTTTTTTATCATTTGCCAGTATCTGTATTTAGAATTTGGAGATAATTTACTATGAAGTACAGCTATTTTACCTTCAAATCTTTCAGCAAATCTTTTGATAGTTTGAGGTGTCAAAGATATTTCAGGAAGTATAACAATAGCCTGCTTTCCCATATCTACGACTTTTTTAATAGCCTGCAGATAAACTTCTGTTTTACCGCTTCCAGTTACACCATGAAGTAAAAAAGTTTTTGGATTATTAGATTCTATACTTTCATTGATTCTTTTTAGTACAGTTTCTTGTTCATCATTAAGTTTTAAATATGGTTTTTGTTTTGCAGGTATTGGTTTAGCTTTTTTTTCTTTTTTTGCGGGTGTTCCTACAGGCAATGCAGCGAAAAGTGCTTCTCCGAAAGATGAATGGTAATAATTACTCATCCATTTAGCTAATTGAAATTCTTTATCTGAACAGATAGGTTCAAGATCAATTCTAGCTTTGATAGGATATACTTTATAGTCACCATCTAAAGTTTCGATTTCTTCAATAACGATGCCTTTGTTGTTTTTTCCTTTAATAGGGGCAACAACCCTACATCCTACCAAGCTATCATTAATCTCATCTGGTTTTTTGTATGTAAGTATTTTATCTATTGGTAAATTAAAAATGACTTTGACATACATTATTAATTACATTTTTTCACGGCGTTTTTTATCTTCGTATTTAGCCATACAATTTACGCATCTTAAAGTATAAGGTAAAGCAGTTAATCTTTCTTCATTGATTTCTTCTTTACAATCTATACATTTACCATAAGATCCGTCTTCTATTCTTTTAAGAGCATTATTAAGCATTTCTAACTTATCTTTTTCTTTTTGAGAAAAATTAACTAAATTTTGTTTTTCATAAGCCTGAAATGCTATATCTGCCATATCTCCATATGAATCTTCTTTAAGAGCTTCATAAGTTTCGTTACCGCTTAAAAGCTCATCTAAAGTTTTCTTCTTTTCTTCTAGTAATAAATCTTTAAACTTCTTTAATTTCTTAGCAGTCATTTATATAAACCTTTTATCTAAAAATATAATTGCTAGGATAAAAACTTAACGTTTAGAGAATTGGAAGCGTTTTCTAGCACCAGATCTACCATATTTCTTACGTTCAACAACACGGGAATCTCTTGTAAGAAAACCATTTCTTTTTAAAGTAGTTCTGAAATCCTGACTTTCGCTAACTAAAGCTTTAGCAATACCATGTCTAACAGCATCAGCCTGAGCAGAAACTCCGCCGCCATGTACATTAGCTAATACATCATATTTACCAAAATTACCTGTTACTTTTAAAGCATCTTCTACAACTTTGATAAGAGCTGCTCTATTGCAGAAATAATCAGTGTAATTTTTACCATTTATTAATATTTTACCGCTTCCTAAAGTTATACGTACTCTAGCATTAGCTGTTTTTCTTTTACCAGTAAAAATAGTTAATTGTTTAGCTGCCATTGTTATCTCCTAATTATATATTTACTACAGTAGGTTTGTTAGCTTCATGCGGATGCTCACTTCCAGCATACACTTTTAATTTTTTAAGATGAAGTCTGCCTAATGGGTTATGAGAAAGCATGCCTTTTACAGCTATTTTTACCATTCTTTCAGGGTTTTTCTCAAGTAGTTCGCCATAAGTTATAGCTTTTATACCACCAGGATAACCAGTATGTCTATAGTGAATTTTTCCTTTCTTTTTATTTCCTGTTAAAACTATGTCTTTAGCATTGATTATAATAACATAATCACCATTATCTAAATTGTATGCATAGTCAACTTTGTGTTTACCTTTAAGCATATAAGCTGCTCTGCTAGCAACTCTTCCCAATGACTTACCTTTAGCATCAATAATTAACCAATTTTGTTTGATATCTTTTTGTGATAAAACGTAAGTACTATTTTTTGTTTTCAATGTTTTTTTATCCATAAAATACACACCTTGATTTAACGTTTTAAAAAATTTGGTAGTTTTTAATCTAAAAATGTAACGGTGCGTAATTATAACATCAAAATAGTGTAAAGTCAAATTTTAATGCTGTATATTTTATTATTAATTATTGAAAATTATTGAAATTTGAGTATAAGTACGAATTTTTATTTTATGCTTTTTATGATGAGATAGGTATTTTTTAATCCTATTAAGCTGATTATTTTACTAGCTTTTTTTATGCCTAAAATATGAATAAAGTCTACAATTCCATTTGCTTTTATTAGTTTTGGTATATTTTTGATTCCGATTAGTTTTATTATGGTTTGTATTTTTTTGAAACCCACTATTTTTACTATTTTAGATATTGTTTTTATATTTTTCATAATTATACATATTATACAATAAATAAATATTCTTTCTTTCTATTATTAGTATAGAATATTTATCTTCATTTTTAAATATGTTTTTAAACTTTTTTAATTGTATATATTTACAGTTAGAATTATTAGTGTATACTGAAAATTTTTAAGTTTGTCATTTTTTTAGGCAACTTTTTCCCGCCGCACACGCTCTGCGGACTTCGTCAAAGTTGCTTATATCCTCGACAGGCTTGGATACGCTTCGCGAAAGTGCAATGATGAAATTAGTACTAAATCATACTAAAATTGTCTTACATGTAAAATAATTTATTACATTTAAGTTCAAATATAGCCTTTTTGCTTCTTTGTGGCAACACCGAGTAGGTGCCTTGCCTACGGCACGCAGAGCGTCGGCAAAAGAAGTGGGGTTTGGGGCAAAGCCCCATATATAAAAACAAAAATATAAATTGATTTTTGACAAAATATAATTGTTTAGGTATATATTAAGTGTAGTATATAACCTAGATTTGGACTAAAAATGCAGTCTTTCGCGAAGCGTATCCGAGTTTATCGAGGATATAAGGTTCTTGCTGAAGGGGGCTGTGCCCTGTGCCAATACCACCCTAAAGGACTTCCTATGGTCGCAGGCACTTTTTTCAGTCGCAAAAGAACTGGGGGGTTACGAAGTACGCAGAGCTGCACGCTGTGTGCTTCGCAGTGGGCAAAGCCCCATATATAAAAACAAAAATAAAATTATTTTTTTATATTTTTAATTATTTCTATAATATCATTAATACCAATTATATGTACAATTTTTATAATTCTATTAAGATCATTTTTATCGATTTTTTTTATAGAATCAATGTATTTTTTGTCTTTTATGAGATTATTTATATCAACTATTTTAGATATATCTTTTATTTGAAAAATCTTTATAATTTCTATTAGTTTATCTTTTCCGATTATATTAACGATATTTATTATTGTTTGAATGTCATTTTTTTTAATCATAGTTGTATAGCTTATATATTTTTTTGTAGTTTATTATTTCAAATGTATATTATCCAATAATCTTGTTGAACCGCAGTAGCATGATATCAATATTATAGAATTTTTTGTAGCAGTTGGCATGCTTTCAAGGGTATCTTTATCAACAATATCAATAAATTCTAATTTCAGCATTTTATGAGCACGCAAATTGTTTTTTATTATATCTATTAAATATGATGATTTTGTACTAGCTTTTTTGAATTCTTCTCTGGCTTCTTTTAATAGTTTATATATTATAGTAGCTTCTTCTTTTTCTCTATCGCTTAATAAACTATTTAAACTGCTTAATGCAAGCATACTTTTATCTCTTGTTATAGGTATTGTTTTTACAGAGATATTATATCCCAAATCTTTTATCATTTTTTTTATTATAAATACTTTTTGATAATCATGTTCTGTAAAATATACTGAATTAGGAGATATTATATTAAAAAGTTTAGCCATTATAGTGACAAGTCCCTTATAGTATAAAGGTCTGCTAATACCATGAGATTTACCGTATATATTATCCATATTTATATAAGTGCCATAATCATTAGGTATCATTTCTTCTACTGAAGGTATGAATAGGGCATCAGCTTCACTTTTTTCTAACATTAATTTGTCATTATCTAAATCTTGAGGATATTTTTCTATATCTTCTGCTTTAGTAAATTGAAGCGGATTCAAAAATATACTTACAACAACTATTTCACATTCTTTTTTTGCTTTTTTTATTAATGCAGTATGTCCTTCATGCAAAGCTCCCATTGTAGGTATAAGAGCTATAGATTTGTTTTTATTTTCATTTATAAATTTATATGTTCCTTTTATACTTTTTAATATAGTAAAAGCCATATACTTAATCCATTTTCTTTATTATTTTATCCTGATTAGTTGCAGGTTCATAAAAATATAATGCAAGTATTGTTTGTAAAGGAAACATTATAATAGCCTCAATAAACATACTGAAACGTCTTATAGTAAATATAATTTCTTTTTTTAATACAAATACATTTAATATATAAAGTACTTTAGTAGCAGCAAATGCCAAAAATAATAATATTATTAGAAAATAAGGCAATGTATTTGGTGCCGGAAGCAAAGTAATATATTTTGGTGTTTCATTATTATTAGAATTAACAATAAAAAGATATATTCCAAATAAATATACAAAAGTAAATATAGCATCTAATACAATAGTAACAATAGCGGCATTTTTATATGAAATTTCAGGATAAAGCAAAGTACCGCAAGAACGGCATTGTTTAGCGTATTTATCATTTACTGTTTTACAAGATTTACATTTAATAGTCTTAGGCATTTGTACAAAAAGCTCCTCTTAATTTAATCAACTCATCATATTTATATTATTAATTTTAAAAACAATAATATTTTTAAATAATAAAATTGTCAACTATTATTTATAAAATAAAAGAAGTTAACAGAATTATTTCTATTAACTTCTTTCAATTCATTAAGTACAAGTTATGATTAATTAATGTCCTGTAGTAGTTATAGTTGTAGTAATTTCCTCTGAAGGATTTGTTGTAGAAGGAATTTTTATAAGTCTTAAGTCAAACATAATCATAAACATACAAGGTAAGAATATGAGTGTAAGCAAAGAAGCAAATAAAAGTCCGTAAGCTAATGCCATAACTATAGGAATAATAATATCTGCTCTACCGCCTATACCATAAGCAGTAGGTAAAAGTCCAACAACTGTAGTAACAGTAGTTAAGAATACAGGACGAAGACGCTGTTTAGCACCATCAACAATGGCTTTAGCAACACCTTTTTTACCGCCTTCTACACCTTCATCTATGATTTTGTTAATTAAGTCAACAAGTATAATACCATTGTTTACAACAACACCAGCCAAACCAATGATACCTACAACCCCCATGAATGATAAAGGCATTTTATGAATAGCAAATCCTAATAATACACCAATCAAACCGAATGGAATGATTATCATTATCATAATAGGCTGTATAAATCTGTTTAACTGAAGTAATAATACAATATATACGAATATGAATGCCATAGCAAAACTGAAAGCTAATTGTTTTATGGCTTTCATAGTTTCTTTAGCTTCACCGCCGAATTCTAATTTTAAACCTCTATATTGTCTGTTGAAATCTTTAAATCTTTCACTTACTGCAGCCATAACCTGCTGAGAAGTATTTTTACCATATTCTATTCCAGCAGTGATTGTTATTGTTCTTTGACCATTATAGTGTTTTAATGTAGCAAGTCCGTCAGCTTTTTCTATTGTAGCAAGATTTTTAAGATAAATTAATCTTCCTTGAGAGTTAGGTATTAAAAGATTTTCTAAATACTTAGTATCATAAGTAAACTCATCATCAAATACAACTCTGAAATCTAATTTATTTTCAAGTTCCTGTATATATGTAGCTTCTGTACCATAATATGCAGTTCTTACTTCATTAGCTACAGTTGCTACATTAACACCAAGTTCAGCTATTTTATCATAATCGAACATAACTCTTAATTCTTCTTTACCAACTTTATCATCATCATCTATATTGATAACACCAGGTACAGTAGCTAAGAATTCTTTTATTTCATCTTTAGCCTTTTTAGCAAGTTCAGTATTGTTTCCTACTATTTTAATATCTACAGGATCTCCTGGGTCAATATTTCCTTTTGTGTTCATACTGAATATAGGAACAGTTTGTCTTATATCTGTTTTATCTATTTCCTGATTGATTAAAGCAACAAGTTCATCGGCTGTTCTGTCTCTTTCAGCAGCAGGTACTAAATAAACCATAATACCGGCTAAACTTCCTTTTTCTTCAGAAACAACTTCTTGGTCAACTTGTTTTCCTACAAGTGAGTATAAAGCAACAAGTTCTTCTGGTTTAACTACGCTTGCTACAACATCTTCTATTTTAGCAATTTCTTTAGTTGTAACTTCTTTAGTTGTACCAGTAGGCATTTCTATATTAATAACTATAGTATCAGCACTTGTATCATATATAAGTACAAAGTTTTTGAAACTGTTTTGTGCTAAGAATACTGAAGCTATTAATAAAGCAACGAATGCACCTATAACAATATATCTGACACTTATTAATTTCTCCAATATTGCTCCGAAAGGTATTTTCATTTTATCGAATAAAGCATCTTTATCGAAATCAAGAGGATTTTTAAATTTGCCTTTCTTTTTAGGTTTATAAGATTTATATTTATCTTCTTTATCTTGTAATTGGTTAGGTAAAAGCAAAGTAGCTTGAAGCATACTTACAACAAGAGTAAATATAACGATTTTTGGGAAAAGATTTAATATTTTACCCATCATACCGCTGATTGTAAGCATAGGGAAGAATGCAGCAACAGTTGTAAGTGTTGAAGCCACAATAGGCATTACAACATCGGAAACGGCAAGTCTTGTAGCTTCAAGTCCTTTATATCCTGCCTGTTTAAAGTTGAATATATTTTCAGATACTACTATCGAGTTGTCTACTATCATACCAAGTACTGTAATAATAGCAGCTAATGACATAGTGTTGAATGTAATACCTGCTATCTGCATGTATATAAAACACGAGAACATTGTAATAACCATTCCCAAGCTTGTAAACATAGCACTTTTGAAATCCAAGAATATAATCAAAGTTATGAAGATGATTATAAATCCTTGAATAAGGTTTGAAGCTACAATACTTAAAAGAGATTTAATTGTTCTTGAGTTATCACCCATAACAGATACTTGAATATTATCAGGTATTAAATCAGCATTATCTTTTAAATACTGATTTACTACATCAATAGTTTTAAGAATGTCAGCATTTTCATTTTTTACAATGGAAAGAGAATATCCGGAAGCTCTATTAACTCTCATCAATGTAGTTTTATCTTCAAATCCAGATACAACACGTGCTATATCGCTTACTCTTACTCTTTGACCATTAAATGTAGAACGTATAATAACATTGCTTGCTTCCATAGGGTATTGGAATTCACCATAAGTAACTACTGTTTGTTCCTTACCGCCTGTTTCTATATCTCCTCCAGTAGCTCTAACGTTTCTTATACTAAGAGCATTAACAACATCGCTTAAAGCTATATAATTTTTTTGCATTTTTACAGGATCCATATATACTTTAATTTCAGGATCTGTTCTTCCTTCTATTCTTACTTCACCTACACCGTCAAGTCTTACAAGCTCATTTTCGAGCATTTGGCTTACATCGAATAATTCTCTTTCATCACCTTCCATTCCCTCTTTAAAGTGTACAGCTAAAGTATATATGGACATTTTATTAGGATTCAAGTCATAAGTTGTAACTTCTTCAACATCTTCTGATAAGTCTGGAACGTTCTGCATCTGTCTAAATATTTCATCTTTTACCGGCTGTCTGTCTGGCAGAGTTTCATCTAATGTTACTATAATTATAGCAACGTTTTCAATTATTGTTGTTTCATATTCATCTATACCAGATATACCTTGTAATTCTTCTTCTATAGGTATAACAGCGTTTTGCTCTACGTCAAGCGGAGTAGCACCAGGATATGTTACAGCAATAAGCATCATATCCAAATCTGTAGATGGAATAGATTCTTTTCTTAAATTAAAATAGTAATAACCACCTACAAATAATACGGCCATTACTATTATATTTACAAGCATCGTTTTTTTGGCAAAAAATACTATAATTCTTTCCATATATTGCTTAATCTCCTATTATATTTTGTGTATGTAATTAAAGATTTTTTCATTAAGGAGGCTAATTTGTAATAAATAATTAACCTCCCAATGAATATTTATAGTCCTCTAAATCCTTATGAAAATCACTAAATCAAAAATTTATTTATTCGTAGTCTATAGCAAGTAAAGCCCTATAATCAAATATAGTCGTTATGAACTCATATTGAAGATTTAATAGTTCTGTTTGTGTTGCTGTAAGCTCTAGTCTTGAAGTAAGCAAATCATCAACTTCTAAACGTCCCTGATCTAATTTTTGAAGCTGGGTAGCTATTCTTGAATTGATTGCTCTTATTTGCATTTGCTTGCTTGCTATTAAATTTTTATAAGCATTGAATCTTGAAATATATGTTTGTAATTGTGTATTGAAATCCTTTTCTAATTGATCGTATTGAGCTATTATTCCATATAATGAATTTTCAGCCATTTTATATTGTGCTTTATTTGCTCTGTTTCCTATAGGGTAGGAGAATTGTACACCGGCAAAAAATTCGACATTTGTCATACTTCCAAAAGATTGGAAATAACCATCACTGTTAGGGCTAAGTCCATTTAAACTAACACTTCCAACTAAATCTAAATTAGGCAAAGTACCATTTTTCATAGCATCAAGAGTGTATTCAGCTCTTATTTTTGATTGATAAGCTATTTGTCCGTTTACACTGTCAGCAAAAGGAACGGATTCCATTTGCATATTGCTTCCTAAATCTAAGTAAGCGTCCCAAGTTGTATGATCAGGCTTTAAATTAGTTACAGGCATAAAGAAACTTACTGTAGTTAAAAGGCTGTCTAAATAAACTTGGTTTTGTGCATAATAGTCACTGTAAACCATAGTTTGTGTTCTTGCATTTTGATAAGAGTCATTATCTATAAGTCCGTTATTATATCTGTCTCTCATCTGATTTTCAAAACGTCTTGCTGTGATATACATGTTTCTATAGTAAGCAAGAAGTTTTTCATACATTATCCATTGATAATAAATTTTCTGATATGAAACTATTACGCTTGCATCATCTAATTTTCTTTGAAGCTTAGCTATAGCAAGAGCATATTCAGCATCTTTTATAGGGTATTTATCTAAAGTACCGAAAAAGTTTCTTAATAAAGGCTGAGTAACTTCTATTGTTAATGAAGGCTGATAATTATTAAAGTCAACTCCATGAACACCATCAGGATATAAAGTACCGCCTAAGAAAGAGTTATGAGTTAAATTAACAGACCATTTAGTTCCTGAATATGGTATTAAAGAACCAACACCAATACCAGCTTGTATACCAGCGGCTTCTACAGTAGGACTTGTTGTTGTAGTTGTAGTGCTTGATGATAAACTTCCGTATTTACCTACAGCACCAAGCTGAGCAGATAAATTAACATCTCCGGAACTTTTAGCACTAAGTAAATTCATTTCAGCATTAGTTTCTGTTACAGCATTTATTTTTAATTCAGGTATTTGATCTCTTATACTTTCCATATATGCTGCATAAGTTAAAGTGTTTGTTTGACCATATAACATATTGATGAATATTATGAAACTTACTACTATTATTTTTATACTTACTCTCATTTACGCTCCTTATTACAATCAATATAATAGTTCAAATAATAATTATTTGAATTAAGTTAATTTTTGAAACTATATTTATTTACATTGTTACTTCCAAGTAAAAGTAATAATGTTTTATATAGCGTATCTATTAAATTATCTAAATTCACATCTAAATCTTTTTTTTCTTTTTTTCCTGTTGAATCTCCTTTGTAGTAGGACAGTTTTATGTTTAGATCATAATATTTATTTAATATTAGTTCATTTCCTATTCCAGAAACTGCAACTATCATTTGCATATAAATGTCATGAGGATCTAATATAGGATTAAAGTATTTTTCCTCAATTTTTCTGTCTATAAATACAAATAATTCAGTAAGCCAAAAATGTAAATTAAGGTCTTGGTTTATATTTTTTTTTAATTTTTCAAAACGTTCCTTATCATTAAAGAATATTGGCTGTAATTCAAACATTATTTTACCAAATTCTTTTGCAGTTACAAAAAAAAACTTTTTAAATGATTCAAATAATTCAAATATAGCTTTTTCAGGTTCATCATAATATTTATTTATGATTGATTTTGGGCTTACATCTATTTTATTGCTATTTAGCAAAGAAACTACTATTTCATCTATATTTGAAAAATATTTATAAACGCCCCCTTGACTTAATTTAGACTCTTTTACAATATCCTTCATTGTAACACTGTAGGCAGGTTTTCTTAAAAATACTTTCATAGCTGCCTCTAGTATTATCTTACGCTTATTCTCAAAATACTCTTCGTTTACTTTAGGCATTGCTTTTTGGTATTCACCTCATGTTTGAAATTTTAATATGAAAATAAAAACGATACGAGTGTCATTTTTATTTGTGAAGTACATAATATTACAATTGCTTTTTATTGTCAATAGACACTATATAAGAAATTTGTAAATTTTTTATATAATTAATTAGGTATTTGTATATAAATAAACATTATTATACATTTTATACATGTTAAAAAATTATAATTAACTATTGTAAAAAATATGATTTAGTTTAATATTAACTTATAAAATTGTGTAATAGAATGAAATGGAGTTTATTTATGGAAGTTTCTTTTAAAGAACTTGAAAATAATACAGTTGTCATAAAATTAGATGGAGATATAGATGTTTATACTTCATCAGATTTAAAAGATGCTATTTTTTCACAAATAGATTTAGGTGCTAAGAAAATGGTAATCGATATGGAAGATGTATACTATATAGACAGCAGCGGAATAGGAGTTTTTATTTCTGCTCTTGGTGCTTTCAAAAAAGTGAATGGTAAGATATGTTTTGTAAAGGTAACAGACCCTGTAAAAAAAGTGTTTGAACTTACTAAAATTACTAGCTTTTTTCCTATATTTACAACAGAAACAGAAGCATTAGAAAAATTCTAATTATTTTTTATTTTTGCATCGAATTTAAATAAAAAATAATAGTTGATTTTTTATTTAATAGTTATACAATTAATTTTAAATTATTTTTTATTTTTTAGTTGATAGAATTTTTTCTTATTATAAGGTAGTAATTGTTTATTATGTTTAAAGAAGTAATTTTAATGAAAAAAATTTTTGTGTTAATATTAATATTTTTCACTATATTTAGTACAAATATGGTTTACGGAGCTGAAAGTATTAATGATTACATTATGGAGGAAATAGGAGATAATACAGAACACCCATTTTACACTTTTCCAATAAGATTCGGACATTATCTCAATTTTGACTTCAAAGTAACAAAACATATAATATTAGTAACTATAGCAGGTGTTTTATCAGTTTTAAGTATGAAATATCTTGCTCATAAATTAAAATGCCCATTTAAAAGACCAACATATTTACAAAGTATATTAGAAGGCTTAATTGATTATATGAATAAAGATGTTATAGGGGCCACATTGGGTGAGGAAGGCAAAAGATACGTGCCTTTTTGTCTCACGGTCTTTTTATTCGTATTATTTTCTAATATATTAGGTCTTATCCCAGCATTAATAAAAGTAACAACAGAAGGCGGCGGTCATGCCTATTTAGCAGGCGGTATCGGAGCAAATATAGGCTTTACAGGTGCAATAGCTATAATAGTATTTATAGTTTATGTATTTGCTGGTATAAGAAAGAAAGGCATAATAAAATATTGGACAGGTTTAGTTCCAAAAGGATTACCTTTGCCTTTAATACCTATAATATGGGTTTTGGAGTTTATTACATTATTTAATAGGGCATTTGCTTTAGCAATACGTTTATTTGCAAACATAACAGGCGGGCATATAATGATGATGGTAATACCTTATTTGATAATTATGTCTGGTACTGTATTGGTGGCGCCATTTGCGGTATTATTTTTGAGTTTTATATATGTGCTTGAAATGTTTGTGGCAGTTTTACAGGCTTATATATTCTCATTATTATCAGCGGTTTATATTGAAATTGCTATTAGTGATGAGCATTAAATAAATATTTAAAATAAAATTTAAATAAAAAGGAGAATAAAAAAATGGAACTTTCTATATTAGGAGCAGCAATTGGTGCAGGACTTGCAGCTATAGGAGTTGGTTTAGGAATAGGTTTTATAGGTTCTAGAGCAGTTGAAGGTGTTGCCAGACAGCCTGAAGTTTCTGGAAAGATACAAGCTGTTATGCTTATAGCAGCAGCATTAATAGAAGGGGTAGGTTTATTTGCTTTAGTTATTTGTATTCTTGCATTATTTACAAAATAATTAAAAAAAATATTTGGAGGTATATGTATGGCGCTTTTAAAAATAGATCCCGGTATTATTATTTGGACTTGGATCACATTTTTACTAGTTCTTGCTATATTAGGTGCTTCTACTTGGAAAATAATTTTGAAAGGCTTGAATGCTAGAGCAGATAAAATTCAAGAAGATTTGGAAGAAGCAGAAAAAACTAGAGAAAATGCTAAAAAATCTTTGGCAGCATACAGAGAGCAGATTGATAATGCTAAAGCTGAAGCCAGTGCTATTATAGAAAATGCAAGGGTTGAAGCTAATAGAATTAGAGATAAAATTATTAATAATGCTAGAGAAGAAGCAGAAGTTAATAAAAACAAAATTATGTCTGAAATAGACAGGTCTAAAGAAGAGGCTATGAATAGTGTGAAAAAACAGGCACTTGATATTGCTGTTGTTATGGCGGAGACTATTCTTAAAAGAAATATCAATAAAGATGACAATCAGGCTTTAATTAATGAGTTTATTAATAATGCTAATAAAGAAAATAGTGAGCAGTAATTTTTAATAAACTTTTAAATTACGGAGCATAAGTATTTAGGAAGTGATGTTTTATGAAAGAAAGTGAAAAATTAGAAATACTAAAGCCTACAGCAACTGCTATATTTGATGTAGCTAAACAGCTTGGCATGATAAAAGAAATATATAATGAACTTACTGAATGTTCTAAATTATTTCAAGATATTGATATAAAAAAGTATTTTTTTGATAGATTTGTCTCTAAAAGAGAAAAAAAAGAATTAATAGATAAAAGATTAAAACCTATACTTTCTAAAGAAACTTATGCTTTTGTATCTATATTGGCAGAACATGATAGTATGGACGTTTTGCCTGATATAGTTAATTTATATAAAGATATAGTAGACGATTATAATAATATAGTTAGAGTACGTATTATTACAGCTTATGCTATTGATGATAAAACCATAAAAGATATTATTCAAACAGTAAAATGTTTTTCCAATAATGAAATATCTTATGAAACAGTGGTAGATGATAGTATTATAGGCGGCATAATAGTTTATATTGGTTCTACAGTTTATGATTATAGTATAAAAAACCAAATAGGTTTATTACAAAATAAATTTACTTATGGAAATAATCAAACATTGTAGGAGTATATACTTATGGATGAGTCTATTGCTGAAGGCATTTTAAAAGATTTAAAAAAAGAGGTTCTTAAAGAAACCACAAGAGAAAAGGCAAGCAGATTTACTCGTATCACAAAAAATGAATCTAGTGCCAAAAATTATGCTAAGGCAATGTTCGATGTTGCTACTGATGTTGGAAAAATAGAAGAAATAAAAAATGATTTGAATGTTGTTTATTCATCTTTGTTGGTTGATAAAGATATATTTGATTTTTTTAAATCAAGTTTCATAGATGGTAATTTAAGAATGCGTATATTAAAAAAAATATATGCTAATAATATATCTGAAGAAACTTTTAATCTTATTGCTATTTTAATAGAAAGAGATTTAATTCATACTTTATTTGCTATAATAGTGGAGTATGAAAATTTATGTAATGAATATTATAATATTGTAGTTGCTAAAATTACAACTGCATCTGATATAACCAATATTAACGATATGGATAACTTAAAAGAATGTATTAGCGGTATGGTTAAAGATAAAGATGTTCATTTTACATTTAATATAGATGAAAAGATTTTGGGTGGAGTTGTAATAGAAATAGAAGATGTTGTTTATGATTATAGTATTAGAAAATTACTTGTAGAATTAAAAACTTCTATTTCTGAAAATAATTGATATTTTATATTTGAGGAATTACTTATGAATATAAAAGCTAGTGAAATTGCAGCGGTTCTTAAAGAAGAAATTAAGAATTATAAGGCTGATTTTACTCCTAATGAAGTGGGAGTAGTTGTTGAGGTAGGAGATGGTATTGCAAGAGTAATTGGACTTCCACATGTTATGGCCAATGAAATGATACTTTTTGAAAGCGGTGCCGTTGGTCTTGCTTTTAACTTGGAAGAAGAAACTATAGGTGTTATAGTTTTAGGTGATTATTACGGTATTAAAGAAGGAAGTAAGGTTAGCAGATTAAAAAGAATATTAGAGGTTCCTGTTGGTGAAGCATTATTAGGAAGAGTTGTTAACCCTTTAGGGGCACCTATAGATGGTCATGGTGAAATAACAACTGATAAAAGAAGAGTTATAGAATTCCCAGCTCCTGGTATTGCTGACAGACAAGCGGTAAAACAGCCTCTTCAAACTGGTATTAAAGCTATTGACTCTATGACTCCAATAGGCAGAGGTCAAAGACAGCTTATAATCGGCGACAGAGGTACAGGAAAAACTTCCATTGCTCTTGATGCTATAATCAATCAAAAAGGTACTGGCGTTATATGTGTATACGTAGCAGTAGGTCAAAAGGCATCAACTGTTGCTGGTGTTGTTGAAACTTTAAGACAGCATGGTGCTTTAGAATATACTATAGTAGTGGCTGCAACTGCTGCTGATTCAGCTCCTTTGCTTTATATAGCTCCTTATGCTGGCTGTGCTATGGCTGAATATTTTATGTATGAACAAAAGAAAGATACATTAATTATATATGATGACTTAACTAAACAGGCTAATGCTTACAGACAGATATCATTACTTTTAAGAAGACCTCCTGGAAGGGAAGCTTTTCCTGGCGACGTTTTCTATTTGCATTCAAGATTACTTGAAAGAGCTGCAAAACTTAGCGATGAATTAGGCGGCGGTTCTTTAACTGCACTTCCTATAATAGAAACTCAGGATAATGAGGTATCTGCTTATATTCCTACAAACGTTATTTCTATTACTGACGGTCAGATATACTTGCTTACAAGTTTATTTATGAGCGGTGTGCGTCCTGCTATAGATGTTGGTATATCTGTTTCACGTGTTGGAGGTAATGCTCAAACTAAAGCGATGAAAAAAGTTGCTGGTACTTTAAGACTTGACCTTGCTTCTTATAGATCTTTAGAGGCATTCTCTCAGTTGGGTATTGGTCTTGATAAAGCTACTTTGGCACAATTAGACAGAGGTGCTAAAATGGTTGAATTATTAAAACAAAAACAATACAGTCCTATACCTTTTGAAGAACAGGTTGTAGTTATATTTGCTGCTACTAAAGGTTTCTTGGATAATATTGAAGTTGATAGAGTTCATGAGTTTGAATGGAGACTTCTTCAATATATGAGAGCTGATAAGCAGAATATACTTGATGATATAAGAGAGAAAAAAGATATAGCTGACATAGACGGACTTTATAAAATTATAGAAGAGTTCAAAGCTAAATTCTAATTACTAGAATTTGTTTTTTGATATTATTAGCACATAAAAATCATAGTCAATTTATGAGATAATTAATCATCTCAAAAAAGATTTTGATTTTATGTGCATATTGATAAAAATCTAAATTAGATATTAAAAGTTTTAAAATCTATTATGTTAGTGTAAGTCAAATATTGGTACTTTATTTTTAATAGCATATAAGTTATTAAAAAATTGGGGTTTTGATTATGGCAGAGAAACTTAATGTATTAAAAGCAAGAATTAAAGCAGTAACAAGCATACATAAAATAACAAAAACTATGGATATGATAGCACGTTCAAGAACTGCTAAAATATTAACAGTAGAGCAGGGCATGCGTCCTTTTACTCAGAAATTAAACAGAATAGTAGAAGACCTTTCTCATTCAGATATGGATCATGTACACCCTTTACTTGCCCCTAAAAAGAAAATAAAAAATATTATACTTTTTGTTGTAACTTCTACAAGAGGTTTATGCGGTTCATATAATACAAAAATTTTTGATGAGGCAATGGAAAGGATCAGACACCATCATAGACATGGTAGAGATGTTGAGCTTCATGTTCTTGGAAAGAAAGGTGAATCATATTTTGAAAAACAAGGTATTCCTATAGCACGTAAATATCCTCGTATAGATGAAGAATCTACTTTTGATGACTGTGCTACTGTAGTTCAGCGTTTCATGCATGAATATGCAGTTGATAATGCTTCAAGGGTAGAAGTTATATATACAAGATATTATACAAGAGTTGTACATATACCAAAAATTAAAAGTTTGATTCCTATGATTCCCGATGAAGAAGATATTGAAGGTCATAAAATTAAAAAGAAATTGGATTATGTTATTGAGCCTAATATAGAAGATGTATTAAAAGAAGTTGTTCCAATGGCTATTAAAACATATTTTTATTTTATGCTTACAAGTTCTTTCTTGTCTGAAAATGCTGAAAGAGCTATAGCTATGAGAAATGCTACTGATAATGCTGAAAGATTATTAACAGATCTTAAAAATAAAGCTAACAGAGCAAGACAAGAACATATTACTAATGAACTTCTTGATATTATAGGCGGTTCTGAGGCTTTATAATTTATTTTGTATATAAAAAATTAAATACCATTCATATATTTATTTTATGAATGGTATTTTTTTATTTTAAATTCTTTAAAGTATTGTGCTTTATAAAAATTACTAATTTTATAGTATAATATTTTATATTATTGACTACTATTTGACTGTATTATGAAAAAATTATTATTAATTTCTTTTATTTTAATTATTGTTTTAGTAATTTCATGCGGTAAAAAAGAAGAGGCTAGTATAAATAATAATTCTATGTATGTAAGTAATACGGATAATATATATCATAAAACCTACACTAATGTTGTAAAGGTTCAGGGTAAATTTGTTAATATGAATTCTGATTTTTCTTATGCTGATAGAGAAGAAGGAGAATACAGCGAGGAGTATGATATATTTGAAGCTATAAAAAATCATAGTTTAAAAAGAGTAATTGAACTAATAGAAAAATGAAATAATATTAACCAAATTCATAACAGCAACAGTATATACAATGAGTTTACAGATTATACTTATCCTGTAGAAAATGCTATACCTTTGATGTTTGCTGTATTTTATAGAGATTTGGGTATAATGAAATATTTACTTGATAATGGTGCTGATCCTTATATTAAAGATAGTAATGGGTGGAATTCTTTTTTATGGGCTTGCGGTTCTGGAAATGTTGATGTAATAAAAATGCTTGCAGAGTTTGATTCTAATTTAGTCTATTCCAAAAATAATTATGATGTAAACGGACTTCATTGTGCTGCTATGTATGAAAATGTAGAAGTATTTGAATATTTAGTAAATACTTTTGATATAAACAGTAAAGATAAATACGGCAACGGAGTTGTAGATTATGCCAATAAAGATGCAGCAATAGAAAAATTAAAAGAACTTGGTGCCAAATAATATAAATTGTGTAATACATTAATATTTTAAAGATGAATAAACTATAAAATAGCTATAGCCTTAAAGCGAGATTTTTTAATTATTAATAAATCAATTTTTATTAGCAACAACAAATAATAAATTGTGAGCGTCTAGCAAATTTATTTGCTAGACCAAATTAGCGAACAATTTTTATTAGCAATAATAGAAAATAATTCGTTTTTATTGTATAATACTTCAGAAATTATTAATTACTAGATGGCGGTATATATGAAAAAATTGTTATTGATTTCTTTTGTTTTAGTGATTACTTTTATTGTTTCTTGCGGTAAAAAAGAAGAGGCTAGTGTAAGTATAAGTAATAATTCTGTGTATGTAAGTGATCCAAATAATATATATCATAAAACTTATACTAATGTTGTAAAGGTTCAGGGTAAATTTGTTAATATGAATTCTGATTTTTCTTATGCTGATAGAGAAGAAGGAGAATACAGCGAGGAGTATGATATATTTGAGGCTATACAAAATCATAGCTTAAAGAGAGTGCAGGAATTAATAGAAGAAGGCGAAGATATAGATCAAACTTATTTCGGAGATGGTTTATATAGCGATTTTTTAGAAAGCAGCTATTCTGCAGATGGTACTACACCTTTAATATTTGCTATATTTTATAGAGATTTGGGTATAATGAAATATTTGCTTGATAAAGGCGCTGATCCTTATATTAAAGATAATGACGGATGGAATTCATTTTTATGGGCTTGCGGAAGTGGAAATGTTAATGTAATAAAAATGCTTGTACAGTCAGATTCTGATTTAGTTGATTCTAAAAATATTTTTGAGGCAAACGGACTTCATTGTGCTGCTATGTATGAAAATGTAGAAGTATTTGAATATTTAGTAAATACTCTAGGTTTTGATATAAATAGTACAGATGGGGACGGTGATGGAGTTTTGTATTATGCTGAAAAAGATGAGGCAATAGAAAAGCTAAAAGAACTTGGTGCCGAAGAATAAAAATTGCGAGAGTTTCAAGATAAATGGATTAAAAAATCCAGCATCTATGGAATAAGAGTATATTGCTAGAGTCTTAAAGCTAGATTTTTTCATTATTTAATAAAGCAATTTTTATTAATAATACTATAAAATAATTTATTTTTATAGTATAATATCCAAAATTATTAATTACTATACGGTGGTGTTTATGAAAAGCATAAAATTGTCAAAAAGTGTATTATTGATTTCTTTATTATCAATTATTTTAATTGTGTCATGCGGTAAAAAAGAAGGAACTAGTGTAAGTATAAGTAATAATTCTGTTTATGTAAGTGATCCTAATAATATATATCATAAAACTTATACTAATGTTGTAAAGGTTCAGGGTAAATATGTTAATATGAACTCTGCTTTTTCTTACGGCAATAGAAAAGAAGGCGAATACAGTGAGGAGTATGATATATTTGAGGCTATACAAAATCATAGTTTAAAGAGAGTACAAGAATTAATAGAAGAAGGCGAAGATATAGATCAAACTTATTTTGGAGATACTTTATATAGTGAATTTATGAACGATAGTTATGCGGTAGATGGTGCTACTCCTTTAATATTTGCTATATTTTATAGAGATTTGGGTATAATGAAATATTTACTTGATAATGGTGCCGATCCTTATATTAAAGATGATGACGGTTGGAATACATTTTTATGGGCATGCGGTACTGGAAATGTTGATGTAATAAAAATGCTTGTACAGTCTAATCCTGATTTAGTTGATACTCAAAATATATATGATGCAAATGGACTTCATATGGCTGCTTTAAATAATAATGTTGAAGTATTTGAATATTTAGTTAAAGATTTGGGTATAGATATAAACAGTACAGATGAGGACGGTGATGGAGTTTTATATTATGCTGATGAAGATGAAGCAATAGAAAAGCTTAAGGAATTAGGTGCCGAATAATAAATAGAATAAAAATTATATTAATATAATAATAGCTTATAACTTACAGAAGAAGTTATAAGCTATTTTTTATAATTTTTTAATATATTAAAAAAATTATTCAATATAAATATTTTTGTTTCTTCCAGTTATATTTTCTGTTTTCAATAAATATACAGCACCGTCTTTTGTTTCGTCTTCAGCGGAAGTTATTAATATTTCATCTAAATTTATTCCCGCAAAACAACAAGATGTAATATTTTTTCTGTCAAAATTATATTCGTAAATTGAATCGAATGTTTTTGTATCAATGCATACAATTTTTCCTTCGCCGTATTGTGCTATCCATAATCTGTCTTTATTATCAATGGACATACCATCTGGAGAAATATTTTCTAATTTATAAACTGTTTTTGGATTTTTAAACTCCGAATTTACATAATCAAATTCTTGTACTGATTTTGTTAATGAATCTATGAAATAAACTTTATTGCCTTTAGAATGCCAAGCTATTCCATTAGAGATTCCAACATTTTTTAATATTTCCTTTTGAGTGCCGTTTTTGATTAGCAGTAACTTTCCGTCATATTCAGGTTCTTTTTCATGATAATTGTATAAATTATTCATTCTTCCTATAAATAATTCACCGTTTGGAGAAATACCTCCGTCATTGCATCTGAATCCGTCATTTTGAAAAGTTATATAGCTTTTTATTTTATTATATTTATTATCTAAAACATAAATTCCATCTTCAAAAGCAGCACAAAGTTGATTTTTATTATTTTTGAATATGAAGCTTATATATGTATCATATTCTTTATAATCAATAGTATTATTTTTAAAAGAAAATAAACGCTTTTTTAAAATATCAACCCAATAGTAAATATTATTTTGATTATCCCAAAAAGGAGATTCAGCTAATTCCATACCATTTGCTATTTCTTTAATCATAGTAAATCCAATTTTAATAAATTAGTTTCTATAAATGCTGGATAGAATTTCTTTCATTTTGTTCATAGCTAATGCTCTGTGACTCATAGAATTTTTTTCTTCTAAACTCATCTCAGCATAAGTAACATTATATCCGTCAGGCTGAAATATTGGATCATAACCGAAACCGTCAAAGCCTCTAGGAGATTCTATTATTTTTCCATTAACTCTGCCTTCCAATGCTATATAATAATTATCATCTAATACGCATACAGCAGAAGTAATAAAGTATGCACTTCTGTCATCTTTGTTTTTTAATTTATCTAAAATTAATTGCATTTTTTCTTTATAGCCTAAATTTTCTCCGCCGTATCTTGCAGAATATATTCCGGGTTCTCCATTTAAAGCATTAACACATATTCCTGAATCATCAGCTAAAGAGGGCAGTTTAGTATAGTTGTACACTGCTTTTGCTTTTATAAGTGAGTTTTCTATAAAAGTTGTACCATTTTCTATTATTTCTCCTATATCTGAAGGTATTGGTAATATTTCTTTTATTACTGTGCCTTTGAATATATTTTCTATTTCTTTTAATTTATGTTGATTTGAAGTTGCTATTACTAATTTATCAAGCATATTTAATTTTTCCTTTTGTTGTTTATAATTATTTTACTATTACTTTATTATTATTTTATTACATTGAAAAATAAATAAAAATCTTTGCTGTTTGGTATATAATATTCCATTACATTTCCTATTATAGTGTAACCATTCTTAGGTGCATAATTTTCTACAACATTATTAAATATTGTACTGTAATTTTCTATATTGCATTTAACTTTAAGAAATGTACCGCCTTTTATATGCCATTTTATCCAGCCATGAGGAGCTTCTGAATTTTCTTTTACTTCAACACCAGCCATATATTTACCCATTTCGCCCCAAGGAGCAAAAGTTTCATCTATATCATTCATTATTCCCCATATACCAGCAAGATTATTATTTTCATCAACCTTTACTAAGTTAATTATTTCTTTGACATTTTTATTAAAGTTCTGCCATAAAGGTAAAACCCACTCAGAATGATTTTCACTTTCTCCAACATCTACCTTTCCAATTACTTCAAAATCTTCTTTTTCAACTACTTCTATATTCATAATATTTTATAACTCCGATTTTATTTTTTTAAATTTTTTACTGCTTCAGCTATATTGTTCATAGCTTTTTCAACATAGTATTTTTGTGTAGCTAAATTAAAACGCATAAATCCTATTCCAGCATTTCCAAAAGCATCTCCGTCATCTAATGATAAATTGCATGAATCATAATAGAAATTTTTTAAATCTTCCTGACTCATATTAAATTCTTTCATCAAGTTTTTATTGTCAGCAAACATTAAATAAGAGCCTTCTAATGGAACAGCTTTTATATAATCTTTTAATATACTATTATCTATATAATCTTTAATATAATTATAATTGTCCCAAACATATTTTTTCATTTCATCAACCCAATAAGCACATTTTGAATAAGCTGTTTTACAAGCTGCTAATGAGAATGTTGAAACTGATACGCAAAATCTTTCCATTTGGAATTTATATGCTCTGTTTATTTCTTCATTTTGAATTATAACATTTGATACTTTTGCACCTGCTAAATTGAATGTTTTTGAAGGAGCATTCATTGAAATTATATGATTAGCGTATTTTTCTATAGATGCCAAAGGAGTATATTTTTTTGAAGGATCAACTATTATATCGCAGTGAATATCATCGCAAATAATTTTAACATTGTTTTCTATTAGAATATCAGCCAATTTTGATAATTCTTCTACAGAATAAAGTCTTCCAGTAGGGTTATGAGGGTTTCCTATCAAAGCAACTGTAAGATTTGGATTTTTTGCCTTTTTTGCTACATCTTCATAATCTATAGTATATCTGCAAGTTTTATCATCATATATTAAATTTGATTCTACTATTTGACAGCCTTGATTTTTTATTCCGGCAAACATAGGGTAGTAAGTAGGTGTTAAAACTAAAATACTTTCTCCAACTTTTGCCAAAGTAGATATTGCTATATTAAATCCTTGTACCAATCCTTGAGTAAAATTTAACCATTCTTTTTTTATATTCCAATTATATCTTTCTTTATGCCACTCTATAACAGAGTCATAATATCCGTCATAAGTGAAATATCCGAATATGCCATGATCTGCTGTTTTTTTTATTGATTCTATAATTTCAGGGGCAACTTTAAAATCCATATCAGCAACCCACATAGGTATTTGATCTTCTTTTAAAGGTTTTTCTCCGAATGCTTTAGTCCATTTTGTACTATTAGTTTTTCTTCTGTCTACTAATTCGTCAAAGTTTATCATTAAATATTCCTTTTATAAAAGTTATAATATTATAAAGATAGTATTTTATAATATTATAAGAAATAAATCTATTGTTAAATAAAATATTATTTATATCTAAATAATTATATTTTTTATATCTAGTGTACCAAAAAAAACAAGAAAAAATTTATAAACTTCAAAATGTTTAGTATATACTGAAAATTTTTAAGTTTGTCAACTGATGCACTTTATATAAATGTTGTCTACTTTTTTGCCGCACAAAAAAGTAGCAAAAAACGCAATTGTTAGAACTTTATATTTTAAGAATATGTATCAAATATGGTATAATACCCTGATTTTAGGTTAAAAATGCAGTTCTTTTGGTTCTTTTATACCAATAAAAGAACTGGGGTTCGGGGCAAAGCCCTGAAAATATTTTAAATTAAAAAAATTATTTTGACAAAATATAATTGTTTAGGTATATACTGAAAATTTTGAAGTTTGTCAACCGCGAGCTCTACCTCAACAAGCTCGGTACGCTTCGCAGGCACCTTCCCGCACTGTACTGTTTCATCTTATCAAATGCCCACTATATGCGACCGAAGGAAGTACTGTAAGTATGCGGTTGATTACTTATTATTGTACAATAATAAGTAATTTATATTACATATAAAACATATTTGATCAATATGAAATAATATTTTATATTATAAAAAATATTATTTACATTCATAAAAAATAAAAATTGACAAAATATATTTGTTTAGGTATATATTAATAACAAAAAAGGGACTTTATTAAAAAGCCCCTTATTATTTTATTAAATGATTATTAAGCTATTGCTTTATTCATTTTCTTTCTTGATATTATTTGTATTATAACTAATATTGCTATTACAGCTATTCCTATAATATCAGTATATAATTCCGGATATATAGAAAGAAGTCCTGCTATAATGAATAATATTCTTTCATAAGGTTTACATTTTCTAAATACATATCCTTCCAAACCAGCAGATACACCGAACATACCAATAAGTGAAGTTATAAGTATTGGTATAATTTGTGCAATTGTAGTATTAATCATAAGTATTTGAGGATTGAATATAAACATATAAGGAATAATGAATGCACCTATAGAAAGTTTAGTTGCTTCTATTCCAGTTTTTAAAGGATCTGATTTAGCGATAGCAGCACCAGCCATAGCAGCTAAAGCAACAGGAGGAGTAACATCGGCTATAATACCAAAGTAGAATACAAACATATGAGCAGAAAGAGGTTCATAACCTAAACCTATTATAGCACTGGCAGCTATTGTTGAAGTTATAAGGTAATTAGCTGTAGTTGGAACGCCCATACCTAATATTATAGAACTTATCATAGTTAAGAATAATAGTAATAAAGGTATTCCTCCGGATATAGATATTAAACCAGCACCTATTTTTAAACCTAAACCAGTTAAAGTAATAATACCTATTATGATACCAGCCATAGCACAGGCAATAGCTACACTGATTATATTTCTAGCTGCATTAACAAAAACATCTATTAAATCATTAAACCCAAAACTTATTTTTCTTTTCATTACTATATCAACTATAGAGTTAACTACAGCAACTAATCCGGCAGCTATTATACCCATTAAACCAGCATATATTGCAGTTTTACCAAGTACAAAGAAATATATTATAGTAGCAAGAGGAATAACTAAATAACCTTTCTTCATTAAAAGATCACCGATTTTTGGAAGTGAATCTTTTGATAAACCTTTAAGACCTGTTTTTTTAGCCTCTAAATGAACCATTATAAATATACCAGTGAAATAAAGTATAGCAGGTATTATTGCAGCTTTTGCTACATCTTTATAAGGTATTCCTAAACTTTCAGCCATTAAGAAGGAAGCAGCACCCATAATAGGAGGCATTAATTGTCCTCCAGTAGAAGCAGATGCCTCAACAGCTCCTGCAAACTCTGGTCTGTATCTTAAAGATTTCATCATAGGTATTGTAAAGCTTCCAGTACCAACAGTATTAGAAACAGAACTTCCTGATACAGTACCAAACATAGCACTTGTAAGTACTGCTACTTTAGCAGGGCCTCCGTCAAAACCTCCGGCTATAGCATTACATATATCTATAAAAAATTGACCTATTCCGGTTTTATCAAGCAATGCCCCAAAGAATATAAATAAAAATATAAATGTTGCTGAAGCACCAATAGGAGTACCCATTATACCTTCAGTATTATAAAATAAATGTGATACTATTCTTTGAATGGAATATCCTCTATGATTAAGAAATCCCGGTGCATAAGCTCCGAACAATGCATATACAATAAATACTATTGATATTATAAGTATAGGAAGTCCTACTATTCTTCTGCATGCTTCAAATACAAGAAGTATTCCTACTATACCAATAATAATATCAGTTCCTGTATATATTCCAGCACGTCTAACTAAAGAATCAAAATTAACTGTAATATATCCCCAAGAAGCAGCACCCACTATGCCTAAAATTACATCATACCAAGGAAGTTTGTCATTAGGCATATCTTTTTTCATAGGAAATAGTAAATATGCAAGAAGCATAACAAATGCTAAATGTGTAGCTCTTACAACTTGAGCTGTAATTGTTCCTGTAAGTATTGAATATAATTGAAATAAACAAAATAAAACAGATATTGCGATTATTAAATATTTTTTCCAGTCTTTATATCTTCTATATCTCGATTCGCTGTCATATTTGCTCATATAATCGTCAATTTCTTCAGCTGTAATCATATGTATATCATTCTTGTTTTTCATATTGCCACCTATATGTTATTCTTGATAAAAATGATTTAATATATTCAAATATAGATATTCTTTTATACTCTATTTTTACATTTGTTTGAGGTTTAAAAAAATTATCTAATTCGATTATTTTCTCATCTGTCATAATAGTATGATTAGCAGTAACTCCAATAAATAAATATAAATTTTCTATTATTCTATTCATATTATTGATTTCCATATAATCATCAATAATGACAAAATTTTCATTGTCTTCAGGTTCCGGAATTCCAGCACCATAAGAAACAAATCTAGTTTTCTCTAAAATTATATTATTGTCTTTATCTATAATATAATAATCTCGTACTTTACTTTTATTTACAGAATGATCATACGAAATTATAAATTTTTTATTTTTTATATTGAGTATCATATTAACTTTATTGTTTTTAACATTATTTAATACTAATCTTGGAAATAATGGTATAAATAATAAAGCAATAATAATTATAACAGTTGTAACTACGATAATCTTTTTCAGCATGTTATTGATTTCTTTATTAATTATATAAGCGTATTCATATTGTTTTTTGATTTTATTATATGAATACGCCTAATTTTTTATTTTTATTATTGTCCTATACTGTATCCTAATTCTTGATAATATTTTATAGCACCTGGGTGGAATGGTATAGATATTCCTTTAGGTGCATTATCAATATCTAATTCTTCACCTTTAGAATGTGCAATAGACAAGTCAGCTTTTTTATCGAATAATGTTTTCATTAAATTATAAACAACATCTTCTGGTATATTGTTATTAACAGCAATAGAAGCTTTTACTGCTATGGCTGCAGTGTCAGTTGTAACACCATTATATGTATTAGCTGGTATTGTAATTTCTATATAATATTTATATTTGTTAAGTAATTCATCTACTTGTATTTTATCTAATGATATTAAAACTATATCTTTTGATAAAGATAATTCCTGTAAAGCTGCATTAGGTATTCCAGCAACTATGAAACAAGCATCTAATGTGCCGTTTTGTAAACCGTCGCTTGATTCTTTAAATGAAAGATTTGCTTTGTTTATATCATTAAAAGATAAGCCGTAAGTTTCTAAAATTTGTTTAGCATTAAATTCAACACCGCTTCCAGCATCACCAACAGATACTCTTTTTCCTTTCATATCAGCTATTGATTTAATTCCGCTTTCTTTTGAAGCAGCTATTTGTACTATTTCAGGGTATAAAGTAAGCATTGCAGAAAAATTTGTTAGTACTTCATTAGCAAATATATCAGTACCATTATAAGCATAGTCCATAACATCATTTTGTACAAATGCTAAATCTGCTTCATGTCTGTTTAAAAGTCTTAAATTTTCAGCAGAAGCTCCAGTTGATTGTGCGGTAACATTCATTCCTTCTATATTGGCATTCCATATACTTGCTATACTTCCTCCGAATGAGTAATAAGTACCGCTTGTACCGCCAGTAGCAAAAACATAATTATAGTTGTTGCTTTTTTTACATCCAATTATCAGTAAAGAAACAGCAATAATCGATATAATTATCTTTCTCATAATAATACTCCTTTTATTTTTTAATAAAAACTATTATGTTTATATTGATAATACACTTTATAGAATTAAAAGTCAATATTACTGTTTATAATATAGTATAAAGTTAGAATATTATAATTTTTTCTTATTATGATATTGACATTATTTTTAATTTATGATATATATTACTTGTTAGTAATTAATACTATTAAAAAGGAGAGTAATAATTATGCCTAGTTTTGCAAATCCATTTAACGCAAATGTAAATAGAAAAGTAACTAAAGAAGAATTAATACAAGCTATAAGATTAGATATTGCCGGAGAATTAGAAGCTATATATTTATACGATGCTCATGTTATGGCTACTGATGATCCTGTGGCAAAAGCAGTATTATCTGATATAAGAGATGAAGAAAAAGCACATGTTGGGGAGCTTATGGCTTTACTTAGACATTTAGACCCTAAAGAAGCAGAACATTTTGAGTCCGGACAATTAGAAGTTAAAGAGATGATGGAGGAACTTGGAATAAAAGAACCTAATTTATCAGGTCTTACGGTTGGAAGTTTGAAAAAAGACTGATAAAGCAATAATAAAATATTAAAGGAGGAATATATGGATTATTTAGCTAGAGAAAGTTCGCCTTTTGAAGAAAGTTTTTGGCAGAATATAGATAAAGTTGTTGTTGAGACAGCAAGCAGAACACTTATAGGAAGAAGATTCTTATCTATTTATGGGCCTTTGGGTGCTGGGGCTATAAGCGTTCAATATGATAAAAGCGACAGAGAGGAAGTTTTTGAAGATGGTTTCGTAAAGACTTCAGGAAGAAAATCTGTTGAGCTTCCTCAAATTTATCAAGATTTTACATTATTATGGAGAGATTTAGAAAACAATATTTCTAATAAATTGCCTTTAGATTTATCTATTGTATCTCAGGCAGCTCAGACATTGGCTAATAAAGAAGATAATTTAATATTCAATGGAAATGATTTTCTTGAATTAAAAGGCATACTCAATGCTGAAGGAGTACAAAAGTTAAAAATCTCTGATTGGGGACAAGGCGAGAATCCTTATACTGATATAGTAAAAGCTATAAATATGATTAGAGAGAAGGGTATTGTTGGAAGATTTGTACTATGTTTAAGCCAGTCATTATATTTTGATTTACAGAGAATACAGCAAGGCACTGGAATGACAGAGGCACAAAGAATATCCAGTATGATTGGAAATCTTTATAATGTACCTGTTATACAAGGAAAGAAAGCAGCATTGATTTGTTCAGAGCCTCAATATATGGATTTGGCTGTTGGAATAGATATGTCTACTGCATATTTAGAACAAAAAGATTTAAATCATAGCTTTAGAATAATGGAAACTATTATACCTAGAATAAAAGATTCTAATGCAATAGTGGTTTTAGAATAATTTTATAATAATTTCATAATAATAACTCTTTAAAAAATTATAAACCTGCAGGTTATACAAAATCTGCAGGTTTTTTATTTATATTTTATTATTCTTTCTATTATTATTCCTATTAATACAGTTGTTAATCCCAATATAATGAAGAATATCCAAGTATTCATTCTAAAATAAAAATATTCAAAGTATCTTATATACATATTTAGAATAATAAAAAATATTGAGTATTTTACTATAGAATATTTTTTTAATTTGCAGCCTATTATTAGAGTTATGATATTTGATAATAAGAATAATATGCTATATATAATAACATACGGATTTCCATACTCTTTAAGAATTATTGCATAATTATAATTACCAAATGATGACATAAATGCCAATATAATATTCAAATATAATAATCCTATAGTATAGTAAATAGAAGAAAATCTAAAATATTTTGAGCCTAATTTTTTATTGATGTCAGTTATTCCTATTAAAAATATTAATATACTAATAGAAATAAATCTTATATAATTATTAATTTGTAAATCCAGTTCAGCTATTTCAAAGCCTTCAAATCCATACCAAGTAATTATTGATATTATTGCTATAGATAATACAGCATAATTTCTCTTTATATATGCTATTATGAAAAATATTATTATACTTATTAAAGAAAGAATTATAAAATTCTCTCTACTATTTGTTATTATATAAGAAATAGTAAATATATCCGCAGATAAAAATATTGATGAAATGGCTATTATAGCAGAAGAAGTTTTTGGTAAATATATTTCTTTTCTTTTTAAAATTTCATCTATTATAAAGCCTGATAAGAAAAATACAGTAAATAAAAATGCTATAAAATATAGAGAAAAAATATAAAAACTGAAAAAAGATATAAAGCCAATAGATACCATGGCAATGCCTGTTATCATTATAGCTTTTATTATTGGCTGCCAATTTATATAATCATCTCTATACATTTTTGACAGAGTTTCAAATTGTTCATTGGTGATAAGATTATCTTTATTCCACTTTTTTAATTCTTTTAATAAAAATCTGTTTTTACTGCTCATAATATTTGATTATTAATAATTTTTGAATATTTCTTTTCTTATGTATTTTACATTGTCTAATGTGTATCTAGTATAATCATTATTGCCGTCTGGTGATTTCATTGTTCTTAATAATCTAATATACTTAATAAAATTTTTGAAATTATCTTTTAAATTTTCAGGAACAATTTTTTTTATATCTTCTTCTATATCACTATTAAAATTTTCGTTATTTTCCAACATTATCATATCGCATAATTCATTCTTTTTATTTAAGAAACTTTCTAAATCATTATTTTCTAAATATGAAATAAGCTCGTCTAATTTATTTGCCATTAATTTTAAATTTTGTTCACTCATAATATACCCCGATTTTTTATAATTATAATTATACTTTAATATTATAATAAAATAATTGCAATACTACATGGTTATAAAATATTTAAGTAAAATATATTTACAAATAAGGTGTTTTTTTGATTTTTTAAGCTATATTATGTGTTATATGTAGCGTTATATCTATAGTTTTTTATATTGTTAGTAAACTAATTGTAAATTTAATGTAAATATTATTGACAAAATTGATATTTGTACTATACTTATAATTGTAAAGATAATTTACGGTAGCTGATAGAAAAAAGGAGATAAACTATGACTAAAAAATTATTTATTTTGATAATAACTTTAATTTCTGCTTCAAGTCTTTTTGCTGATTGGATAGTTCCTGTTTCATCATTACCTCAAAAATCAAGAAATTTCATAGCTCAGATATATCCTGATGCACAGATATGGGAAATAGAAAGAGATGATGGAAAATTTGAAGTGAAATTATCAAATGGAGTTCAAATAGATTTTTTACAGAATGGACAATGGAGTAGTATAGATGGAGAATATACTGCAGTTCCTTTCAATGCTTTACCTGAAAATGTGGCAAATACAATAAGAAATGTATATCCTCAAACTATGATAATAGATGTAGAAAAAGAGTGGGGCAATTATAAAGTAAAATTAAATAATTTCATGGAATTATTTATATCATCTCATGGACAATTAATGGGACAGAAATATGATGATTAATGGTTTTGATTGGGCAATTATTTTATGAGAAATACTAAATAAAAAAAGAGAGAGCTATTTTTTAGTTCTCTCTTCTTTTTTTATTAATGAAAATTATTATTAAATTTTTTAATAAAGTTTATAAATAATAATATTATTTATTGTCAGGCTTTAATGAAGCTTTTAAATTTGATAAAAATTCTTCTTCGTCCATAGACATTTCTTCAGGCAAATTCTTACTCATTTCCTCCAAAAATACTGAAGGTGTGCATTCAACCTTTCTTCCCATTTTTGTTCTGCTTCTGCAGTATGTTAAAGTTAAATGTTTTTTAGCCCTAGTCATAGCTACATAACAAAGTCTTCTTTCTTCTTCAAGTCCATTTTCATCTAAACTTTTTTGATGAGGCATTATACCATCTTCCATACCGCATATATAAACATAAGGGAATTCTAATCCTTTTGCAGCATGTATACTCATAAGCATTATACCTTTCTTTTTATCCTCATCATCATTTTGTTCTTCTATGCTCATAAGTAATATTCTATCTAAATAATTTTTTAATGTAGCATTCTTATTTGATTTTTCATATTCAAGTATGCCGTTCATAAGAGATTCAACGTTCTCCATTTTTTTGGCACCTTGTTCTTTTGTATCGCTTGAATTTAATACTTCATTATGATATGCAATAACATCTAAAAACTTATTTATATTCTCATAGAGTTTAGGACGTTCTAAATCATTTTTATCAACCGTAAATAAATTATGATAATGTTCTATAACCTCAAGAAAATCTTTTATACCAGCTTTGGCCTTTGGAGAAATTTCATCTATACTTTCATAGTTAAGCAAAGTTTGATATAAAGATACTCCGTTTTTTATACTTGTTTCATTTAAATTGTTTATGGCAACTGCTCCGATTCCTCTTTTAGGTATATTTATAACTCTAAGCAAAGAAACTTCATCTTCAGGATTAACGAATAAATTTAAATAAGCTAGTATATCTTTAATTTCCTTTCTTTCATAAAACTGAAAAGCACCTACTACAGTATAAGGCAAACCTCTAAGTCTGAAAGCTTCTTCAAAGAGTCTTGATTGAGCATTCATTCTAAAAAGTACTGCAAAATCTTCATAATTTAATCTTTTGCTTATAGAATAATTTATTATAGAGTCAGCTACAAATTGAGCTTCTTCTCTTTCATCTTCGCAAGGCATTATAACAGGAGGTATTCCTTCTTCTCCTTCGGCAACAACTTGTTTATTTTTCCTTTGTGTATTATTACTTATTACAGAATGAGCAGCTTCAAGTATAGCTTTTGTACTTCTGTAATTTTTTGTAAGAGTTACTATTTTAGCATCTGGATATTCATTTTCAAATGATAATATATTTGATACATCGGCACCTCTAAATGCATATATACTTTGGTCGTCATCTCCTACAACGGCGATATTTCTGTATTTTGAAGCAAGCAAACTTGTTAATTTATACTGAGCAAAATTTGTATCTTGATATTCGTCTACCATTATATATCTGAATCTTTCCTGATATTTTTCAAGAACATCTGGAAATTCTATATATAAATCTATTGTAAGATTGATAAGGTCATTAAAATCAACTGCATTATATCCTTTTAAATAATGCTGATAAACTTCATATACTCTTTTGGCTATTTTTTCTAAATCGTCATGAGGTTCTACTTCATAAGGCTTCATCAAGTTATTTTTAAATCTGTCTATATACCAAGCAAATAAATTTTCATCATAATTTAGAGTATTGATTTTTATTTCTCTTAAAATATTTCTTATTAAAGTACGGCTGTCTGATGAAGAATATATACTAAAATTATTTTTATATCCTAATTTGTCAATATCTCCTTTCAATACTCTTACACAGAAAGAGTGGAAAGTACTTACTACTAATTGTTTTGGTTTTTCTTTTAATAGTTTTGTTATACGTTCACGCATTTCAGCAGCAGCTTTATTTGTAAAAGTAACGGCTAATATCTGACTAGGTAGAATGCCATGTTTTATTAAATATGCAATTCTCTCTGTTATTACTCTAGTTTTTCCAGAACCTGCACCAGCCAATGCAAGTAATGGGCCGTTTATATGTTCTACTGCCTGTCTTTGTTCTTCATTTAACATTAATGCCATAGTTTAAATACCTCTCATTTTGAAGAGTTATTATATATCATATTAAAATAATGTAAAATTTTTAATATTGAAATTTATTTATTAGCTTATACACTTAAATAAGCATTATTTATATAGGTATATTATTATTTTTTATAAAATTATTATATATAGTAAAAATAATGTATTAAAAATCAAAATAGATTTGCAAAAATATTTGAAAATGATACTATAATAAATACTACTTATCAAAAGCAAATGTATGAGGATATAAAATGAATATAGAAAATATCAATGATATAAGAAAAAAAGTAAAAACTGTAAAAATCGGCGATGTATTAATAGGAGGAAATAATCCTATAAGTATTCAATCTATGACAAATACTGATACTAGAAATGTAAAAGATACAGTTAATCAGATAAAATCTCTTGAAGATGCTGGTGTTGATATAGTAAGGCTTGCAGTTTTAGACATTGATGCGGCAAAAGCTATTAAAGAAATAAAAAAACAAACTAGAGTTCCTTTGATTGCTGATATACATTTTGATCATCGTTTAGCTTTAGAGAGTATGGAAAGCGGAATTGATTCTTTAAGACTTAATCCCGGTAATATAAAAGATAAAGAAAAGGTAAAAGAAGTTATAAAAGAAGCTAAAAATAGAAATCTTACTATACGTGTTGGAGTAAATGGCGGAAGTTTGGACAGAAGTATATATAAAGAAGTAACTCCAGAAAACATGGTTAAAAGTGCTGCTGAACATATAAAATTAATGGAAGATTTAGATTTTACTAATATAAAAGTTTCTTTAAAATCTTCTGACATAAAAACTACAATAGATGCTAATATATTATTTAGAGAAAAATTTAACTATCCTATACATTTAGGTGTAACAGAAGCTGGAACTTTAAGAAGCTCCCTTATAAAAAGTACAAGTGCTTTATCATATTTAATAATGCAAGGAATAGGGGATACTATAAGATATTCTATAACAGGCGATCCAGTTGAAGAAGTTATGGCAGGAAAAATGCTTCTTAAATTTTTAGGTATAAGAAATGAACCTTCTATAGAAATAATATCATGTCCTACTTGCGGAAGATGTCAGGTTAATGTTGAAGAAGTAGCCAGCTTTATAGAAAAACATGTTCAGAATATAAAGAAGAATATTACAATAGCTATTATGGGGTGTGTTGTTAATGGCCCAGGTGAGGCAAGGCATGCTGATTTTGGTGTTGCTGGTACTGCTGACGGTAATTTTATATTCTTTGAAAAGACCAATGAACCTATAAAAGTTTCTAGGGATAATATTATTGATTTCCTTACAAAAAGAATAGAAGAATTTTAATATTTACAGTAAATATATTATATCAAAATCTATTTGGCATTTATTCAAGTTTAAAAAGTATTTTATATGCCCGCCCTTTAGGCTTATTAATTTATTTTGCATTTTGATTTTTTATTTCTTTAAAATCTAATAACAAATAAAAACTCCCGCCCTAAATTTATTTAAATTTCCTGCGTTTCTTTACGCACGTTGAACAAAGCTATATTATTAAGTTAATCAATAATTCTAATTTTTATTATAAGGGAATAATATTTTTACCGTGCGTTGAATAAATTTTTTAACTTAATACAAACTTGGGTGGGTGTACTTTTAAGTTAAGATGTTGAAGAAAAACAAAATATTAATTTGTATTGTGTCTGTGAAGAATAAAGGGCGGGGATTAGAAAAAATCAAAAAAGAAATACTTTATTATTTTTTGTAATTTAAAAAACGATTTAATTCCTTGTGTATGAGAGAGAATGAAAACAGTAATAAAAAGTACTAAAACAGACTGCTTTTTTAAACGCTTGAACTCCTTCTAATTGGAGGGAATATAAAAGTTCTGTATTGTACTAACAATTGCAAACGCTTCAAATCCTATTATTTGAGGGATAATAAAAACGTAATAATGGTACAAGAATGGACTTATTTTTTAAACGCTTCAAATCCTTATTTTTGGAAGGGGAAGAATTGCCAAATAATAAATTAATGCTGATTTTATGAAGTTAAAAAATATTTTTATTTTAGAGTAAGTATTTATAATTTAAGTTTATAAAAATCTAAAATTCTTATTGATTTTAATTTAAAATATTGTATAGTATAATAAATTTATAAATACATTTAAATTTAAATTTAAATGTTTAAATACATTTAAAAAACAATATATTTAATATAGTATTTTATATGAAAATATCAATATAATGAAATAAACATGAAAATGTTTAGAATAAAAAAAATCAAAAAAAGGAGTTTTACTATGAGTAAAAAAATTTCAACAATCTTTTTAAGCCTATTTTTAATAGGTATTTTATCAGTAAGCTGTTCCAATGCTGACAAAACAGGAGCAGGAGAAACTACAAAAGGCATAGAGCAGTATAACGGTAATACTTATGTATCAGAATCTGCTATAATGGATTCTACATATTTATGGGTGTCAATAGAGAATGGTAAAGTTGCTATTACAGGAGCTGATAACACATCAGAACCTTCTTATCAAGGATATATGGATGTAACAGGTTCAGGTACTGCTTATTCTTTTGATCCTAAGGACGATACTGTGGCTGGTGATTTAAAATTTACTTCTAACGGTTCTTCTGTAACAGTTACATTTACAAAAAGTAACCCTGCACCTGAAGTAGTAGGAAAACCTTTTGTATGTAATATAAAAAAATAATCAATCATATTAAAAATTAAATGGCTTTGCTTTAAGTTTTTTGAGTGAAGCCTTTATTTTTTTTAATATAAAAAACTCAAAAATTATGACAGTTTTTGTCGCATTGATAGTGCATGATTAAGCTATAAAAAAATTAATGAGCAAATAAATATTAAAATGTTTAGAATAAAAAAATAAAAAAGGAGTTATAATTATGAACAAAAAATTATTAACAATCTTCTTAAGCCTATTTTTAGTAGGTATTTTATCAGTAAGCTGTTCTAATAAGGACAAAACAGCACCAGATACAGGTACCCCAAGTACCCCAAAAACTATAGATCCAAAATATTCTGGTATATGGTCGTCATCAGTTAATCCCGATGCTGTAGAAATAGATATAAACGGTAATATATACGAATATAAAAATTCGTCACGTGGAACAAAAGGTGAAATCATAGAAGCTAATGGTCCTACTTATAAAGTAAAAATTTATAATGACGAAGTTACGATAAAATTTACAGATGAAAATAATGCAACTGTAACTACTAAGGACGGAGAAGCTCCATATACTAAAACATCAAAAGGCATACAACAAATCAACGGTAATAGTTATGTATCAGAATCTGCTATAATGGGTTCTCTATATCTATGGGTATCAGTTAAAGACTCCAAAGTTGGTATGAGTGGCGGTAATGACCAAACATCAGAACCTCAATATCAAGGATATTTCTCTGTAACAGGTTCTGGTACTGATTATAGTTTTTCTACTGACTATTATGGACAACCAAATGCAATTGAAGGTACTTTAAAATTTGCTTCTGATGGTTCTACTGTTACAGTTAATTATAGCAAAAATCCTGCAATGTCTAGTATTGAAGGTAAAAATATAGTTTGTAATATAAAAAAATAATAATCAATCATATTTTCATTTAAATGGCTTTGCTTGAAATTTTCAGGTAAAGCCTTTATTTTTGCAAAAAATCAAAAAATTAAAAATTATGACAAATTCTGTCGCAGTCATATTTTATAATTAAATCATAATTAAAATTTAAAGGAGGCTTTTTATGGCTCAAAATTTTTACTGTGAATATTGCGGTGCTAAATATTCTTCAATTGCTTCATTAACTAATGGGTATTGTCTAAAGCACCCGAACGGTCCAAACAAGGGCAAGCATAAACTTTATGAAGGCGGTGAAAAGTCAGAATATTTTTGCAAGTATTGCGGGGCTAAAAATAAATCTTTGCAGTCATTAGTAAACGGTTATTGTCTCAAGCATCCTAATGGTCCTAATAAAGGAAAGCATTCGCCTGCTTTATAATTCGCACGGTGACTAAAACTAAAAAATAAAATTAGATGCTGTTTTATTTTTATTAATAGTTAAAAATAAAATTAATCGTGCGTTGAATAAGTTTTAAACTTAATAAATACTTGGGCGGGTGCTTTATTTTCTAATTTAATTAAAAAAAGAAATTGAAGTTAATATTTAAAAATCGGCAATATATATTAAAGGGTGGGGTATGTAATAAAAGTTTTAAAATTTAATTACATTTGCCCGCCCTTTATATTTATAAATTTAATTTTGTATTTCTGTATTATATTTATTTAAAGCCAATTCTGATATTATAAATGCCCGCCCAAGCGTTATTTAAATTTATAATATTTACTCCGCACGCTGAATGCATTTTTTATATAAGCTGATAGAATAATATAATTTAAATTAAATAAAAAAATCTGCTTACCGTGCGTTTAATTTTAATAAAGTATAATTAAAAAATAATTTGTATTTATCTATTTAATTAATTATTATTTGGTTTATAATATGATGATAAGTTTAATTAAATAATAGGTGTTAAAAATATAAATGGCTAATCATATAGGAACAGACCTCACAGAAGCAAAAGTTGTTCCCACATTATTAAAATTGCTTATACCAATATTATTATCTAATATGCTTAATGTTGTATACAATATAGTAGATAGTATTTGGATAGGTAATATTATAGGGCCGCTTGGACTTTCTGCAGTTGCAGTAAGTTTTCCAATAATGCTTATAATGGGTTCTTTTGCCTTCGGTGTTAATATGGCTAATGGTGTTATAGTATCACAATATTATGGTGCTAAAGATTATGATACAGTAACTCATGTTATAAGAGTATCTACCACTTTGGGTGTTATAATACTTGTTACAGTTGGTTCTTTAATGCTGATATTTTCAAGAAACATACTTGTAATTATGAAAACTCCAGAGAATGCTATGGATATGGCATTAATATATTTAAGAATATCTATTTTAGGCATGCCTTTTGCTTATACTTACTTCTTTATTTCTTCTATATTAAGAGCTGTAGGAGATAGTGTAAGACCATTAATATTTTTAATCGTATCATCTATACTTAACATAATACTAGATCCAATACTTATAAAAGGTTTTTGGATAATACCAGCAATGGGACTTCAAGGTGCTGCTATTGCTACAGTTATAGCTCAATTTACTTCTGTATTTATTAGTACAACATATCTTAGAATGAAAAATAGTTTTATAAAAATTAATCCTTTTATATTTACATTCGATTTGAATATGACTAAAAAATTACTTAAATTAGGTATTCCTATTTCATTCAATCAATTTATAGTAGCTTTTGGCTGGTTAATTATAACAAGATTAATAAGCAGTTTTGGAGAAGCAGCAAGTGCAACAGTTGCAATAGTTAATAGAGTAGAATCCCTTTTTATAATGCCGGTTGGTGCTTTGGGAAATGCTGTTATGACAATGTCGGCACAGAATATCGGAGCTAAAAAATTAGATAGGGTAAAAGAAGTTTTTAAAAGCGGAATCATTATAGGTCTTATAATTTCTTCTGTTATGAGCATTTTTTCAATAACTAATCCATACTTGCTTATAAGAATGTTCACAAAAGATATGCAGGTTTTTGAATATGCTAAAAGTTATATTTATACTATAATGCCTATATTTATCTTCTATTCTGTGATGTTTGTATGTAATGGTATTATAAACGGAGCAGGAAAAACTATAGTTATAATGGCATTTAGTACAACAACCACACTTGTTTTAAGAACTATTTTAGCCTATGCTTTATCTCCTAATTTTGGACTTGTAGGTATATGGCTTTCTATGGGTATATGCTATATAATCAATACTTTCTTTAGTATGTATTATTTAAAATCCAACAAATGGCAGAAGAATTCTAATATCACATTATAGGGTAATTATATTAGTATTAATATATCAATACAAAAATATTGTAATTATAAAACAATATCTAAATTTTTTTGTATTTTTTATTAAAAATATGTTTTTTTTTGTAAAAAAAGAATTATACTTATATACTGAATAAATAAATATTTAAGGAGTTTTATATGGGCGGAACTATAGTAATAATCATAGTAGTTCTATATTTGGTAGCTATGCTTCTTATAGGAGTATATTCCAGTAAAAAAATCAGCAACAGCAACGATTTTGCATTGGCTGGAAGGAATTTAGGCCCTGTACTTTTGGCAGGAACTTTGGCTGCTACAAATATTGGAGGAGGTACTTCATTAGGATTAGCAGAACAAGCTTTCGGTAAATGGGGACTTTCTGCATTTGGTATGTAATAACAGCTTCTATTGCATATCTTGTTTTAGCATTTTTAGCTCAAAGATTCAGAAATGCAATGTTACTACTGTATCAGAATATTTTTATAAAAGATATGGTAAAGCAAATGCATTAGTTACTTCTATTATAATGGGCTTCCTATGATAGGTATAACAGCCGCTCAAATAATAGCTTCAGCAAGTATATTAACTGTTATGACTGGTTGGAATTATAAATTATCAGTAGTAATTGTTACAATAGTAGTTACTGCTTATTCTTCTATGGGCGGACTTTGGGGAGTTGCTTTTACAGATTTAATTCAAGGTTCATTAGTATTTATAGGTAGTTTAGTTGCTATACCTTTTGCTTTGAATTATGCAGGCGGTTTTGAACATGTAGTTGCAAATTTAACGCCAGCACAGAAATCTTTTACTGCTGGTATGGGCTGGCCTACTATAATATCATTAACTATAATGTATATCGCTTCTTATTCTGTAGGCCCTGAAATTAGTCAGAGATTCTTTTCTGCTAGGGATTCTAAATCTTTAATGATAGGTTCTTTAGTCGGCGGATTGGTATGTATATTATATTCTTTATTCCCAGCATTTTTAGGTTTTATTGCTTCTAGTGTTGTTAAAGACGGACTTCTTACTTCTGAAGGTACTAGATATATACTTCCTGTACTTGCTATACATACAATGCCTCCTGTAATAGTTGGTTTATTATTCTCAGCATTAATATCAGCTACTATGTCATCAGCTGACTCTGATATGCTTGCAGTGTCTGTAATAGCTACAAATGATATATACAAAAAATACATTAATAAAAATGCCGCTGATAAACAATTACTTTTCCTTGGAAGAGCATGTATGATTGCAGTAGGACTTATATCTATGTTTATAGCTTTCAAGGCTTCAAACTTAATAACAATATTGATGTTCTCATTTAGTTTGAGAGCTGCCGGAGTATTTATACCATATTTATTTGGTAACTATACAAACAAAAAACTTTCAGCGGTTGCAAGTATGGGTTCGTTAATAGCCGGAAGTGTTGTTACAATATTCTTCCAATACAATAAAAATATTAACTTATTTGGTGTTGACCCTATAATACCTGGTATAGTTGCAAGCTTAGTAGTACTCTTAGTTCTTTCTGCTATAATACAGCCTAAGCCAGATGCTTCAGATACTGAAGAAGCTAAATAATAAAAAAATAAATATATAATAAAAAAGCGTATAGAAAAATATATAAATCTTTTATACGCTTTTATTTAACGCACGGTTAATTGATTATTTTTTTGATAATAAAATTAGAATTATAAATCAGCTAAATAATATAGTTTTATTTATCTTGCGGTGTAGACGAGCATAACAATAATAAAAAAAATAATAATTTTTTAAAACTAGAATTTAAATATAAAAGCGAGTCGAAGCCAGCTAGTGAGTTTACTCACTAGCTTAATGCAGGCGACACCTCATGCTTCGCAAGGTGGACTTCGTCGACGAGCATAACAATAATAAAAAAAATTATTTTAAATCCCGCCCTTTAAGATTTTCTGCTATTTTAGATATTATAATTTTATTTTTTTATAATACTAAAACAGTCAAAGCATACCCGCCCAAGTTTTTATTAACTTTAAAAAATTATTTAACGCACGGTAAATGTATTTTTTTATTTTGTTTAAATTATGATTATTGATTGAATAATATTTTTAATTTTATTTTGCGTGCGTTTAATTATGTAAAGCATTATTCAAAGCAAAATCATTAGCACTATCTCTGTCTTTTTTATCATAATCTTTAAGAGGTATTTTATTTCTTATAGCTGCATATATAGTAGGAACTATTATCAAAGTGAATATGGTAGACACTGAAAGTCCTCCAAGTAATGCAATAGCTAAAGGCTTATACATTTCATTTCCGCTTCCAATACCAAGAGCCATAGGAAGTATTCCTAGTATTGTTGTAAGAGTAGTCATAAGTACAGGTCTTAATCTTCTCTTTCCGGCAAGTAATGCAGATTCATCTCCATTAATATGCTTTTCATGCATAAGCTGATTCATATAATCGATAAGTACTATTCCATTATTAACAACAATTCCAATCAAAACTATACAGCCAATAGCACTGTAGGCACTTAATGTTGTATTGGTTATAAATAAAGCAAGAAGCGAACCAGCAAAACCAAAAGGAATTGCAAATGCTATCACAAAAGGAGCTATTAAAGATTCAAATTGACTAGCCATTATAGCATAAACTAAAACTAAAGCTAAAATCAAAGTTTGTATTAATTGACCAAATGCTTCGTTCATGTCTTCAAAATCACCGCCGTAATTTACTGATATTCCATTTGGTATGAATACATCTTTATCTATATTATTTTTTACTTCGGCTATTATTTCATTTAAAGGCCTTCCATAGGTGCTTGCTATTACAACAGTAAATCTTTTTCTATCTTTTCTTTCTATTCTGTTTGGGCCGTAACTTTTTACTATATCAGCTATTGAGGATAAAGGTATTAAAACTCCTTTAACTGGTATGCTTATTTTTTCAACATCTTCAATTGTCACTTTGTCAATATTTTCTAATTGAACATTAACATCTACATCGGTAAAATCAGAATTTTCCGGTGTTATTGTAGTGGCAGTTCTTCCTGCAAAACTTGTATTTATAATTCTAGCAACATCATTGATTTTTAGTCCCATTTTGGCAGCTATATTCCTATTAACATAAACTTGAAGTTCTCTGTTTGATTCATCAATATCTACCATTGCCCCTCTTATTCCTTCTATATTTGATATTGCACTTACTATTCTGTTTCCAAGTTCTTTTGCCTGTTCAACATCATCTCCAAGCATTTCTATTCTTATAGCTTCTCCTCCGCTTGAGCTTGACATTGAACCTAATATTCTTACATTTATTTTTGCAGGATATAATTGAAGTTTTTCTCTGGTTTTTTCAGAATAATAATTTATATCTCCTGTTCTTCCTGCATTTTTAGGTTTTAACTGCACTCTTATATTTGCACTGTTAGCTTCATCTCCTTTTCTTATCCTTGATTGAAGTCTTTGCAAATCGTCTTTTACTATTTCTTTTATATCATTTTCCATTAATTTAACAAATGATTCAGTTTGTTCATATTTTGTACCTATAGGCATAGTTACATTTATCATAAACTGACCTTCATCAGTTCTTGGAAATCCTTCTTTTCCTATGAATTTTAATCCTAATATAATTATGGCAAATACTAATAACATAGATGGTATTAATACAGTCTTTTTTCTTCTTATGGCGAAAGTTAAAAGTTTATTGTAAATATTAATTATATTGTTATGTATATATTTATTTGTTAAAGATTCTAATTTTGCTAAGAATTTTAATTTTTTATTTGTAACGAGTCTGGCTCCAAACATAGGTACTATTAAAAGAGCAACTAATAAAGAAGCTATCATTGATATTGTAACTGTAATACATAAATCTCTAAATATTTGACTTACCATACCTTCAAGATAAAGAAATGGTAAAAATACAGCAATAGTAGTGAAAGTAGAAGCTGAAATAGCAAGAGATACTTTTGAAGTTCCAATAACAGCAGAAGAATATTTTCCAAATCCATTATTTCTGTAGTAAAATATATTTTCAAGTACAACAATAGAATTATCAACCATCATTCCTATTCCAAGTACAAGCCCAGAAAGAGAAATAACATTTAAAGTAATTTTCATAAAATACATAAGCGTAAAAGTGACTATTATAGAAAGAGGTATTGATATTGCTATTATAGATACGGTTCTTATATTCCACATATAAATCATAAGTACAATAACAGCAAAAAGTCCTCCCTGCCAAGCAGCGTCAAGTACACCTGCTATAGCTTCGTTTATACTGTCGGCAGTATTAAACATTATTTGATATTTTACGCCGTCAGGAAAATTGTATTCTTCAAGATTCTTTATTACATTTTTGGAAACTTCAACTGTATTAGCTCCGGATTCTTTGCTTACAGCTATTGATATGGAATTTTCACCATTAACTCTTATTATATTAACATCATCATCATATCCTTGATAAACTTCCGCTAAATCTTGTATCTTTATTATTGATTTATTTTCACCATCACTTTTTAAAGTAACAGCAGTATTTTTAATGTCGTCGATACTGGTTAATTCTCCCATAGTTCTGATAGTGTATTTATAAAATCCTTGATCAGCTTGTCCTCCAACTATAGTTTTATTATCTCTTGCAAGTGCAGAAGCTATTTCATTAATATTTATATTATATGCTTTTAATCTATTTAAATTGACATCTATTTTTATTTGACTTTTTAATCCGCCTAATACTTCAGCCTGAGCTACACCTTTAGCCTGCTTTATTTGAGGCGCTATTTGATTGTCGGCAATATTATATAAAGCGGCTTGATCATCAATACCATAAATAGCAACTTCCATTAATGATGTATCGTCCATATTAAATTTTATTATTACAGGTTTATCCGCATTATCAGGAAGTAAGTCTATAACTTGTTCTAAAGCCTCTCTTATATCTTCGGCGGCATCGGTTAAATCTGTACCCCAGTTAAATTCTATTAATACATTTGATGAGTTTTCTCTTGAAGTTGATGTTATATTTTTTATATTATTAACGGTAGCCACAGCACCCTCAACAATTTTTGTAATTGATTTTTCTATTTCTTCAGGTCCTGCATTATTATATCTTGTATGTATGCTTACATAAGGCACTTGCATACTTGGCATGAAGTCTATTGAAAGTCTTGATAAACTAATAAGCCCTAATATAAGTATTGAAACTATCACCATAAGTATAGTTACGGGTCTTTTTACAACTATCTCTATTAATTTACTCATAAAACAATTTCTTAATTTTTATTTTTTATCTTTTTAATAACATAATGTGTATTTAGTTATTATATCATATTAGACGATAAAATGTAAAAAAAGTTTTAAATTCAAAAAACGGCTGTTATGCCAATCCTATAAAAATTATACATTAGATTTGTTTTTACTAGATTTGTACACTAAATAAAAAATATGATTTATTTTATAGTATTTATAAGTCATAATTAGATTTATCAAAAATTAATAAAACACAATTGTTTATTATATAAAAATTCTACTGCAGTTTTTATGTTTCTTTATTTATTTCATAAAAAATTATTTACTTAATATACACATAAAGTTACACTGTAATAACTCATAATTTTTTTATTTCTTCTATACTTAAGCCTGTATTTTCGCTTATAATTTTCATATCTATACCTGCATTTTTGAAACTTTTAGCTATAGATATTTGCTGTTCCTTTTTACCTTGTTCTATACCTTGTTCTATACCTTGTTCTATACCTTTCTCTATACCTTGTTCTATACCTTTCTCTATACCTTGTCTAATACCTTCTTCAATGCCTAATCTTCTTTCTTCTTCCAGCATTATTTGATTGCCATATAGATATGCCTGTCTTTTATCGTATTCATTCATCATAAGTCTGTCTTTAATAAAATTATTATATCTTTTTTGTACTTCTTCCATTATAGGTTTTTCTTTTACTAATTCTGACATTATAAGCTCCTTATTATCTTTTTCTTTCATAGTGAAAAATTTAATCCAGCAATTTAAATCAGGTTCAAGAAGATTATATTTAAACTTCCTTAATTCTATTATATGTATTTGTAAATGATCTGTAAGCAATCTCTTGTTATTTGTGTCGTAAATCATATAGCAAGAGTGTACATTATCATTATCATCTAAATTGAAATTAAGAAGATTAATACTAATTACTGGAGTTAGAGCATCGTATTTTTCACCATGTTTTAATAGCTTACTGTAGTTAGATGCCCAATAATATAATATTCGTTCTGGAAATCTTGAATTACCTTGCAGCTGTATTTCTATTATAACAACTGTGCCATTTTGAGTTATGCATTTAACATCTGCAATAGTCTCTTTGTCTTCATAATTTTCTTTATAGTTAAAAGGTGTTAAAATCTCTACACTTCTAAAAGTTTTCATGTTAGAATCAAGCATTATAGAATTAATAAAATCTAATAATATCAAATTACTGTCTTTAGATGAAAATAAATATCTCATAAAATAATCATTTAAAACATTAATACATTTTCTCTTCATAATGATATTATACAAAAAATAATTATAAAAGTAAAGTTTTGTATATACCTAAACAAATATAGTTTGTCAAAAATTAATTTTTTAATTTAAAATATTTGCAGGGCTTTGCCCTTACGAAGTACACGAGTGACCACTCTGTGTGCTACACAGCACCCTCAACAATTTTTGTAATTGATTTTTCTATTTCTTCAGGTCCAGCATTATTATATCTTGTATGTATGCTTATATAAGGTACTTGCATACTTGGCATGAAGTCTATTGAAAGTCTTGATAAACTAATAAGCCCCAATATCAATATTGAAACTATAACCATAAGTATAGTTACGGGTCTTTTTACAACTAATTCTATTATTGTTTTCATATAATCAAACTGTTTTCTTAATTCTTATTTCTATAATAGATAATTTTCTATTATAGCATATTAGACGAATAATGTTTTAAAAAGTTTTAAATTTTTCAAAAATATTAGATTTAGTATGATTTGTGTTATGTAAATTAGAGTTTATTATCAAAAATCTAAAAGACTTTATTTATTAAAAAAAATCTAAAAGAATGTTGACTTTTGTATAGTATGCTTTATAATAAAATAAATTCTTAATTACATTTAAATTTGTATTTAAATGTAATAATACATTTAAAGAAAATCGCATATTTGGTTTAATTTTGGTTTAGTGAGAATATATTAACATCACAAAATGTTAATAAATAAATATTTTATAAGGAGTTCTAACTATGAACAAAAAAATCAAAACAATTCTTTTTACACTTTTTGTAGCAGGTCTTTTGACTGTAAGCTGTTCTTCTAAGGACAAAACAGGACCTGGTGATAACGTAGATAATGGCGGCGGTACTACACCTCCTACATCTGGACTTCCAACTGGTATACAAGATGGTGAAGGTACAAAGAGTAGTTATAGACAGTATAAATATGCTCCTGAGGATGGAAAACCAATTATCTTAATGGCTGATGGTCAAAAAATTACTTTTACTACTGAAAATGAATTTCAGTTAAGTGTTGCTGATGGAAGTAAATATGATGAGCCAAATTTAAACGGTGAATATGTAGGCGGTATATTAATAAAAATGCCTAAATTAAAAGATTTAGGATTTACATCAGATGTTATAAGAGTACTTCCAAAAAATATAAGAGATAATAATTATAGCGGAGTGGATATACATGCCGTTTATCTTATAAATGATACAGATGAAAAATTAGAATATGTTGAATTAAAAACTACAGGAATACAATTTAATCATAATTTTATAACTATGAATAGTGATATTACATTTACAAAAACTACAAAAGAAAAAAAAGATGGTAAAACTACAACAATAACTTATACAATACCAAAGGAAGGTAATGATATAAGAAGAATTGAAGTAGCTAATACTGTAACTCCTATTCCTGTAGAAGGTAATGTAATAGATCCTAATAACAAATGATAAATAATTACTGTCAATTATATTGAGATTAGACTTATATTTTTTTAATAATTCTTTATCGAAAAAGGGTTTTACTTATCCACGCCAAGTAAAGCCCTTTGATTTTTAATAGTAATAAATAATGGGTTTTAATATAAAAAACAAGCATAAATTTTAAAAAGGGTTAATGATGAACAAAATAAATTTGCACTTTATTTTTGCTTTATCTTTCATATTTTTATTTTCTCAAATTTCTTATGCTCAAAATAATTCTATTATGGTGCCTGAATATGGTACTGGAATCAATAAAAGTTGGGGCGATAGATTTTGTGTGGGTTTTGTGGAAGTAACTAAAAACGGCGATTCTTTAGGACAAACACAAATGAGCGTTTTGGGTTCAAGAAATACATACAGAAATAAAGGTTCTTTACTTATTAAATTACCTTTATTTAATTTGAATATCAATTCTGAAATAGAAGCAAAAAATATAGTTGAGGTTTCTTCATCAGAATTTTCTATACAAGCAGTAATGTATGCTTTAAATAGTGATACTCCTATTTTATTTAAAACTTCAACTTTTAGATATCAAGGGGCTGAACTTTATATAAATGCTCATCTAATAATAGAAAAGGATATTTATTTTGTAAAAGGTACTTTAAAACATAATCCTAAATTTAGAGAATAACAATTAGCTATTTATAGGGGTTAATGCCATATTTTTATAAGGTTTGTTTTATATAAACAGACCTTATAACTAAAAAAATTAATAAGGAGAAAATATACAATGAAATCTAAATTATTAATAATAATATTTTCAATATTAACAATAACATTTATTTCTTGTCAAAGCAAAGACGACAGTTGGTTTAAAAATGTAGGAAATAAATTTTATACTAATACTAAAAGTCAATCTATATTATTTATAGCTGACAGAGTTCTAGTGGGAGATGAAAAAACTGTGATTGATCCTGTAGGTTCATTAATTACTTTAGCAACAACTTCTGTAAAAGAAATAAAAAGTAAAAATGAAGCTGTATACACTATGGAGTTTTTTGGAAATCAGGATTTCAATTTCAAATTAGAAGGAAATACTCTTAATGCTGTTATTAATGGGGAAGATGTAAAATTCTATTATAATGATGAGCTTACAAAAAAATATAATACTAATATCACAGCTATGCAGGAATGGATTGAAGAATATAATGCTACTAATACCCAAAATTAATTTATAATATAAGCTATATAAACAACTATATTTTGTATAAAAATATAGTTGTTTAATTATTGAGTATATACTAAAAATTTTTAAGTTTGCCAATTTTTTTGTTGTTCTTTTTCCCGCCGCATACGCTCTGCGGACTTCGTCAAAGAACCTTATATCCTCGACAGGCTCGGATACGCTTCGCGAAAGTGCAAGGATAAAATTAGTACTAAATCATACAAAAAATGTTTTACATGTAATATAAATTATCAATTTAAGCTAAAATATAGCCTTTTTGCTTCTTTGTGGCAACAAAAGAAGTGGGGTATGGGGCAAAGCCCCATATATAAAAAAAATATAGTTGTTTAATTATTGAGCTTAAATTAATTAAAATTCTATATAATTATTTTTAGCGTCTATTAAACCTGTTTTTATTTCGCAGTTGAAAAATTTTGATAATAACTCACTCAATTCATCTCTTGCCTTAATAGCCTTATCATCATTAATGCCAATGAAAGCATCTATTGGAAATATTATATTTGAAGAAGTTTCAATAATTTTTCCATGTTCGCTTTGTCTCCATATCCATCTTCTTGTTCTTACATCATTGGAAGTAACATATACTAATTCATTATTATCAACTTCTTCTGTATTAGTTTCTCCAAATGGAAGAAATATATCACCATTAACAGAGTATCTTATATAAAAATCTTCTTTCATAGAATCCAAATCATGAGCTCCCATTGGAAGTTTATATTTGATAGATACTGCATTTACTAAATCTACTACTGCATTTATTTCAGGCATACCTTTCTTTTTTGATATTCTAGTAAGAAGTGCCTCTATAGAACACATAAATTTATTAGGATTAATATTAAGTTTTTGAAAAGCTTCTCTGTAGCATTTTATATATTCGCTTTCTTTTACTTTTATATTTTCAAAGTCTTTTTCAGCATTTGTTATACTATCTTTAAGCATAGAAGAAATTTCATCTATTTTTTTGCTATTGTCTATTTCTTTTGCAATTATAACAGCAACACACATATCATTTAAAGTTTCAAATACTTTATTTTCTATAATGAATTTCATTTACGAACTCCTAACATAAAATTATTAGATTAATTTCTTTTTTATCAAATGTTTTTATTTATCGCTTTTTTTAATTAAAGATTTAATATATGAATATGTATTTCTTTCCCAGAATACTCCGTCCATAAAACCTTGTATAGTTTTATTTGTATGAGATCTTTCCAGTCTATACTCTGTAAGTGCAGCATAATATTTATCCATTTCTATAGATACATATTTTCTATTTAATTTATTTGCAACAACAGGAGTAGTTCCGCTTCCGCAAAACGGATCAAAAACTATATCATTTTCTTTGGAGCTTGCAAGTATTAATTTTGCAATTAACTTTTCAGGTTTTTGGGTAGGGTGAGTGGTATTTTCTGACATAGACCAATAAGGTACACTAATATCGTCCCAAAAATTAGAAGGGTGAGTTAATCTAAATTTACCTTCTTGAGTTTCTTCCCAATCTTTTGGCTTTCCTTCTTCTCTGTATGGTGCTATAACTCTTCTTTTCATTTTCACTGCTTCTATATTAAAATAATATTCATTAGATACAGTGGCAAACCATACATCTTCAAGAGAATTTTTCCAATTAAATTTAGCTCCTCTGCCTTTTTCTCTCTGCCAAGTGATTCTATTTCTTACTATAAAATATTTATTGAGTACATCATAAACAGCAGCACTGGAGAATAAATCGCAGCAAACATATATGGACGCTGTTTTTTTTAAATGAGGTATAATCAAACTTATAAAAGAATCTATATATTGAAGATAATCATCATCAGATTTCTTTCTAAAATTAAGATTGCCGAAATCTTTATTTAAATTATATGGCGGGTCTATAATAGTTAAGTCTATAAAATTATCCGGGAGATATTCTATAGACTTAAAAAAATCATCACATATTGTCTTGTTAATAATAAATTCAAGACTTGTTTTTTCTTTCAAATTTACTAAACGCTGAGAAAAGCTTTGAACATCATTTTCATCTAAAATTATAGTTTTATTCTTAGACGAACGTCGTCGATCCATAAATTACTTTTTCAAACCATAACGTTTTTTGAATTTATCTACTCTACCAGCAGTATCAAGAATTTTCTGCTTACCAGTAAAGAAAGGGTGGCAATTATGGCAAATATCAACGTGTAAACTTTTCTGTACTGAGTGAATTTTAAAATTAGCACCACAAGCACAGTTTACATCTGTTTCAAAATATTGTGGGTGTATATCTTTTTTCATTTGTTATTCTCCATTAAAGTATATAATTCTTCGTAAGTATATATTATACAATAAACTTATCATTTTTGCAATAGTATATAAAAATAAATTCTACTTATTATAAATATTGATTTAGTTATTTTTTATTATATTTCAATACAGTATAACATGATTTGAATAAAATTAAATATTTGCCGCACGCAGAATAAAGCTAAAAATATGAATTTATTTGCAATTCAAATTCAACTATATTATAAATTTTGTTCACCGTGCGTTAGAAATATTTTAAATTTAAATAAAACTTGGGTGGGTACTAAAATTTCTGATTAAATAATTAAGATAATATAAACTAAAATTTAAAATGGGGTAATAAGGATAAAAGGGCGGGGTATGTGAATAAAATATTTAAAGTATAAAAAAAGAAGTAAGAATATAATAACTATAAACTTACTTCTTTTTTATATTTTATTTTTATAATTTAATTAATTTACAACTGTATCATAATAGTTTACAATGTACCAATATTGTCCCATTTGTCTTAAAACGAAAGTTCTTTTTACAACAGGATCATATACATCACCAGTATCAGCATTGAAGTATCTGTGATGTAATCTTGTTTCTACTTCAGCTCTTGGTAAGCCATATTCTTCAATAATAGTTACTTTATCAATAGTATAGTTTAATAATGTATAAGTAACAGCCGGTTCGTATTCATTTTTTATCATATTAAGTACGCTTGTATAATGTGCTTTTAATTTAGCATCTTTAGTAGACATTATATCTCTTTGAAGTTCTGCTACAAAAGCATTTCTTACTTGTCTGTCATAAGCTGATGCCAAATATTTTTTAAACTCATCAAATAAAGCTTTTCTATCTTCAGGTAGAGAAGTTCTATAGAGAATATCAAATCTTATAGCAAGTTCTCTTATATTGCTTGATTTATAAGCCATTTCTAAATTGTTTAAGAAATTATTTCCAAAGTTAGTTCTAAGCATTTCAGCACTTATATTATCAGAGAATTGATTTCTTAAAAATGCTTCAAAACTTAATCTTCTAGCTTTTTGACGAACACCAGTATCTGTAAAATCTTCAAGATAAGTATTGCTGTAATTATTTCTGTAAGTTTCATAATATCTTTGGCTTATGCTTATCATAGAAGGCATATGCATATATTTGAAATAATTTGTCCAATCTTTATTTTTCATAGAGAATAAAGTATTTGATATAACAGTTGTAGGTGAAAATTGTTCTAATTCAGATACATTAGTTATAACATTATAATTAGCAGTACTATTGTTTTGATTATAAGTTCTAACTCCATCTAATAAGAAATAAGCAGTATCTGCTTTCATAGAAAAATTATCACTTATTTCCGGCATAGGGTTAAAACTGCATTCTACTCTATATCTTCCTGTTTTATCGAAATAGAACCAATTATTCAAATCTACGAAATATGAAAAACTTTCGCCTTCATTCAAAGTTACAACTCTGTCTTTAGAATTATCTAAAGTTCTTTCATTTTTATATTTCCAAAGTGTGTAATTATCTGAAGATACAACAGGGTTATTATAATTATCATAAACTGTAAAGCTGTAATTATTAAAAGGATTTGCTGAGTTTGTAAAGCTTATTGTTCCTTTTTTAGCATATATTTTTATTTCCATAGTTATAGGTTCATTTAATCTATATCTATTCAAATCAAAATTCATGCTGATAACATAGCTTGATGGTGCTACTACATTATCATTAGGATAAACCCTTTTAATTTGATCTAGCATGATTGTATCTAAAAAATTGTCATTTTGAGCAAATATACTAGAAAAGCTCATTATAAATAAAAGTAATAATATTCTATGTTTCATACGTCATTACCTTAAAAAATACTACTATAGTTCTTTATCGGAAAAAATATAAAATAACATAAGAAAAATTATATATGATTTTTCTTATTATAAATTGTATAAAAACAATAATTTAATCAAATATATTTTGACAAATTATTGACATTTTTACTTTATAATTTAGAATATATAAAAAACTTTTAAAGGTAAATATTATGCATACAGCATACAGCATACAGCATACAGCATACAGCATACAGCATACAGCATACAGCATACAGCATACAGCATAACTCTCAATTAAAACTATCACAAATATCAAAAAAATTACCATACAATCTATATAACTTAATAATACATTATATTTCTTTTGGCATTGCACAAATAAAAAAAATTAATACATTAAAAAATCTAATTAATATCATTTTATGCCTCACAGCAGTAATATTTGCAGTAAGCTGCGGAGGAAATAATGATTCACCTACAAATCCAAATCAAGGAGAATTTACTGTTAATTTTGAGTCTTATCCAGAACCGGCAAACAAAACAATAGGAACTTCATCAGAAAAAACTTCTTTCACAAAAGAAGGAAAAATTAAATGTTATCCAGGTACAGAGGCTAAAGTTGAGATAAGTAAAGTTACACCTGTTACAGCATCTGGAAGCGTGTCATTAGAGCCTACAGATTTTGAAGTATTAACTCCTACAGTATCAGCAACAGCAAATGAGATAAGAATAGTATTATCTGCATCAGGAATTGAAAAAGTAAAAACAGCAGCAGCTGGACAAGTATATGAATATACATTCTCATTCTTATTCACAAGAACATCAGATAATAAAACAGCTACATCAGAAACTAAATTAAATGTTGCTAATATAGATATAATAAATCAATCTGATATAGAAACAGCGATGAAAAATGTAGAAAGTGGCGATGCAGGAAAAGGAAATCTAGTTGTAAGCGAAAACCCTGTATGGAAATTTGATTTATCTAAGTTTGCCCTAAATAAAACTTCAGGATTTACAGCTACAGCTGCAAGTGCTTCTGGAAGTGTGTATGTTAGTAATGCTGAAAGTGCTATTTTTTCGCAAGCTAAAGGAACAGGTTTTTTCTTTAGTGCTAAAGGTGTTAAAGATAGTAGTAATAAGCAAGCAACACTTACAATTACTGTAAAACTTAACAATAACGGATATATGCTTGATGATGCTGTAAGCTATGTAGCGACAGACGGTTTCAAATTAATTTTAAGTCTTGGAAGCAACGACGGAACTTGGAAGCAGCTATAAATTAAATCAATCAATAATAAAAGCCTGTCTTAATACTTTATTAGGACAGGTTTTTTTATCTATAAAGTCATATTACCACGCGTTGAACTAGCTTTAAAAATAAAATCAATCAATAATTAAACATTTACTATAAATTTAAATTATGCTTACCGCGTGATGTTAAAGCTTACAAATTTAAAAAACGTTTGGGTGGGTGTGCTTTTTCTTGATAAGCTATAAACGTAAATAAAATGTTCATTACAAAATAAAGCTTAAAACTTTAAAGGGTGGGGGTATGTAATAAAATTTCTTTTGAATTTTACTCTAATTTCCTGCCCATTATCTTTATTAATTTCTTTCGAAATAGAAATTTAAATTTGTTTTTTAGCTATTATAGTAATTTTAACGCCCGCCCTAGATTTTTTTAAATTTATAATGCATATACCGCACGGTGAGCAAAGTTTAAAAATATTATTTTGTTTTGAATTCTAATTTTTATTATATTGAAAATTTAGCTAAGCGTGCGTGTAAAAAGTTTTATTCTAATTCTTTGTTTATCTTTATCAATGCACGCTCTATTATATAATGGTTAAAATCAATACTGTCTTTCATAGCTTCATACAATTTAAATGAGCTTATTATTGATTTATGCATTGTATCATCTTTAAAATCAAAACCTTCTGTTATCATTTTAATTGTTTTTTGCATAGTAATACCTAAAAACTCATTTACTTTACTTATAGTTAGTATTTTTGCATCAGATTCATCTAATTTAGCAATGAGTTTATCTACTTTTCTGTTTTTGGATAAATCATTATTAATTGTATGGCATAAATTAATAGCATCATCAACATAAGGCTTTAATGATAATATTTCTTTATCTATTTTTGTTAATCCATTTTTTATGCTTTCGAGAATTTTTGTTTTGTCATCTGTATTTCTATCATTTTTATCTATTTGTATATTAATATCATCAAATTTATCAATGAGTTCTTGTAATGTAATATTCTCCATTGCTTTTATTATAACGCCGCCTTCTGTGGCATTGTAGAATTTTACATTTTTATTGTTTGCACATTGAGATTCATACCAGTTTCTGTACATATCAAATCTTGAATCAGTGAATACACTCTCACCATAAACATTCTTTTCTTCTCTTAAATTTCCAGCAACAAGTACTTTATATATTCTGCTGTCATAAGAATCAAGTTTGCCTATTTCAGTAAAGAAATTTTCTTCATGATAGCTTCCTTTTATATGTGTTTGATGATTAGGAAAAGAAAGATCTAAACCTACCATTATTATTGGATTAGCTCCTATTCTTATAGCAAAATCATAAGCAGCAGTGGATACGCTTCCGCCCATAGTAATATCGCCTCTGCTTCCTAAAGGATTCATAAAATATTTAGCTAGAGGGAATATAGAATCTATAAAGTATTCAGCTCCATTGAATGATTCTATTGCTTCATGATCAACTGAAGATTCTGCAATTAATACAGTGTCTTCAAAATGTATATTTCTAAAATATTTAGAGTTTTTCTTTTGAGGGTCTATTGTTATAACAAAGTGAGGTGATATTCCATGCGATGATAAAGGCTTCATTGCAGTATCAACAGCTATTATAATCGCCTTATTTTTCATCTCTTTTAATTTTCTTATGTTTTTTTCAAGTGAAGGACCAGCTGATACTATAACAGCAGGTATGTTTTTATATTTATTGAAGAATTTATTAACACCATAATGTGTGGCAATCTCTACCACATTAGAAGCTATATTATAAGCCCAAAGTTTATCAAATCTTGAAATAGTATTTATATTTATTATTTTTTTATCCACTATAGATAATACTTTAGATTGATAATGTAATGCTTCCTCAGCAAATAGGGTAGCATAAGACCTAGTAATAAAAAATTTCACCTTTTTTGTTGTTGTCAATGATATAAATTTCTCTATATCCTCATCATCATTTCCGCCTATAAAGAAAGTGATTTTATTATTTTCTAATATAGTATCTAATTTGAAATTATCTATTAATGTATTAAAAAAATCTGTAGAAGGCTCAATCACAGCAACAGGTATATGCAATTTTCTAACAGCATTAACTAAATAACCAGCTCCAATACCAAATACAAACACTAAATCCAGCTCTTCATCATTTTCAATTTCTTTTATTAAGGTATTAGCCTCTTTTATAGGGTCATAGGCACTATGAAGTAATATTTGTTTTCCGTTTTTTATAACTTTACCAGATGGTTTTTGGGATTTTGTTTCTATAACTTCTAAAGTAATGTTTGACTGTTTAGAGTGTTCAAGCATATCAATAAAATTATATGGATATGCTTTTATGTTTTTATTTATTGCTTCTAAATTGATTTTTCTAATTTCGTTCATAATATATTATAAATTTCTTCTTATATTTATTTTTTCTTTTGTTATCGGCGAGTTATAAAAAGAGTTTAACTATTTGTAAAAATATATATTTATATAGATGTTTTTATGTTATATTAAGTATTTGTTTTGTAATTCTCTAACCATATCTATATACATATTTTTAGCTTTTTTATAATTTTTAGCTAACAGATCTTCATATATTACAGAAATAAAATCTTTATATATATTTTTGTATATGTTTTTACTATTATTGTTTTTATTAATACTTTCTACTATTTTTGGTGCTATATTATAATATTCTTTTATTAATTGAAGTCCGTCATAATCATTTATTAATATATTATCCCTGTATCTTCTAAACTCCATCAATTCATCACAGTCATCATTTTTTCCTAAAGATAAACATACTGCTGTGGTAATGAAACATTCAGAACTTGTTCCATATAAATGTTTACGTGCAATATCTCTATTGTGATATGCATCGTTATAATTAGGGTCTAATTCAATACATTTATCATAATCTTCAATAGCTTCAACACATCTTCCTAATTCAAGTTTAGCATTTCCTCTGTCATTATAGTAATATGCCGTATTATGATCTAACTCTATAGCTTTATCATAATCTTTAATAGCTTCTTCATATCTTCCTAGTTGTTTTTTAGAATCACCTCTGTTGCTATAATAATATGCATCATTAGGATTCAATTCTATAGCTTTATCATAATCTTTAATAGCTTCTTCATATCTTCCTAATTTGTTTTTTGTATATCCTCTTTTATCATAGTAATACTCATGATTAGGATTCAATTCTATAGCTTTATCATAATCTTTAATAGCTTCTTCATATCTTTTTAATTTATATTCAGCATTTCCTCTGTCATTATAGTAATATGCATTATTAGGATTTAATTCTATAGCCTTATTATAATCTTTAATAGCTTCTTCATATCTTTCTGATTCTAATTTAGCATATCCTCTGCTGTTATATGAATCTGAATTATTAGGGTCTAACTCTATAGCTTTATCATAATCTTTAATAGCTTCTTCATATCTTCCTAGTTGTTTTTTAGAATCACCTCTGTTGCTATAATAATATGCATCATTAGGATTCAATTCTATAGCTTTATCATAATCTTTAATAGCTTCTTCATATCTTCCTAATTTGTTTTTTGTATATCCTCTTTTATCATAGTAATACTCATGATTAGGATTCAATTCTATAGCTTTATCATAATCTTTAATAGCTTCTTCATATCTTTTTAATTTATATTCAGCATTTCCTCTGTCATTATAGTAATATGCATTATTAGGATTTAATTCTATAGCCTTATTATAATCTTTAATAGCTTCTTCATATCTTTCTGATTCTAATTTAGCATATCCTCTGCTGTTATATGAATCTGAATTATTAGGGTCTAACTCTATAGCTTTATCGTAATCCTTAATAGCTTCTTCATATCTTTCTGATTCTAATTTAGCATATCCTCTGCTGTTATATGAATCTGAAATAGCTTCTTCATATCTTTCTGATTCTAATTTAGCATTACCTCTGTTGTTATATAAATATGCATTATTAGGTTCTAGTTCTATAGCTTTATTGTAATATTCAATTGATTCTTCGTATCTCTTTTCATTATATAATTTTTTGGCTTCTTCATAATAGTTTCTTAAATTGTATTGATTAGCTTCCTCGGTTTCCTGCTGTTTTTTTAATTCTAATTCTTCAAAATATTTTTTTATTATTTCTTCTGCTTTATTGGTATCTTTAAAAAATATTAAAGTTAATTCTCTTACTTTATTATCTAAACTTGTATTTATATCTATAGAAGAAACTTTATCTTCTAACTCTTTTAAATTGTGAATAGAAAGCCATCTTTTTAATACGCCTTTATCAAAAAGTTCAACGACATCATTAATATTGAAGTTATCCCTTAATTGTTCTATATTAAAGCAAGTTTTTCCGTTAATTTGTAAATTAAATTTAATCTTTTTCATAAATTAAAATTCCATTTTTTTATATACTTGTACAATGATTATAAAGAATTTATTTATATTTTCAATATAGTTTTAAATTATTTAAATTAATTTATACTTTTATAAAATCAATTCAGCTATAATTCTTTAGCTTTATTAAAATCTTTAATGGTCTCATTTTATAATCCTAAAGTATTTTTAGTAATTGCTGATTATATCAGAAGATATAAAAACTGCTTTTTTTAATTATATAATAATTTTTAATTAATGTTCTATTTGTATTGTCCCGCCCTATATCCTTTTAATCTTTCGTGTATTTTGATGTTATTTTTCTTTTATGATTTTACATATATTTTAACTGCCCGCCCAATTTTTTTTAATTTATTGTATATTGACCGCACGCAGAATAAGCTTAAAAATATAGATTTATTTTTAATTCAAATTTTATTATATTATAAATTTAGTTCATCGTGCGTTAAATGAATTCACAATATAATTAACATTTGGGTGGGTGCTAAAAATTCTGATTAAAGTATAAAATATAATTAAATTGGAATTCAAAATATAGTTATAAATAATAAAGGGCGGGGTATGTAAATAAAATTTATTTTGTAATTTAGAATTTCTAATTGTATATTGATATATAAAGTTTAAATAAAAAAGATATTTAATTAATGAAAATAATTTTAAAATAGGTTACAAAAATATCATTATTTTTTTATTTTTTGGTTAATAAAATTATAAAAAATGTATTCAAAAATTATTTATTATGTTAAATTATATTAATAAATGGAGGAATTTTATGGCTACATTATTTGATATAATAGGTCCTGTTATGATAGGTCCTTCAAGTTCACATACTGCAGGAGCATGCCGTATAGGAAAACTTGCTAAAAAAATTTTGGGAGAAGATGTAAGGGAAGCAAAGATATATCTTCATGGTTCTTTTGCTTTGACTTGGAAAGGTCATGGAACAGACAAGGCGCTATTAGCTGGACTTTTAGGTTTTGAAACAGATGATCATAAACTTAGAGATAGTTATTCTTATGCTGAGAAAGCTAATCTTAAATATGAATTCATACCTACAACATTAAGAGATGCTTTTCACCCTAATAGTGTTTATATTGAAGTAAAGGGAGATACTAACGAGGCTAATATTTTAGCTTCTTCTATTGGAGGCGGTTCTATAGTTCTTGATAAAGTTAATGGTATTGAGGTGCATTATAAAGGAGATTTCCCTACTATTGCTATAGTAAATAAAGATGTTCCTGGTATCATAGCTCAAGTTACTTCTATTATATTTGAAAATGACATTAACATTGAAAATATGAGTGTAACTCCTCAGTTTGAAGGTCCTAATAGGGGATATGCTATTATAGTTATAGGAATGACTAATGTTATATCTAAGGAAATTGAGAATAAAATAAGAAGTATAGAAAATATAAGAGATTTTGTATTTTTAGATAAATTATATTAAAAAATAATATGGAGTATAAAGTATGGATATAAAATCTATAGAATCATTGGTGGCTTTAGCTACAGAACAAAATAAAAAAATAAGTGATATAGTAATAGATATAGAAGCTAGAAGTGAAAAAATTGACAGACAAGTTATTATAAATAAAATGTCAAGTTATTATGATATAATGAGAGAATCTGTTGAAAATGGAAAAAAAGAAAAATTTAATTTCGTAACAGGTTTACAAAATGAATGTGTTGAAATAGTAGAAAAATTTTATAAATCTAAAAAAAGTATATTAGGCGAAACAGTAGGTGAGGTTGTAACTGCTGCAATGGCAGTTAGCGGATATAATGCTTGTATGGGTAAAATAATAGCTGCTCCTACAGCAGGAAGCTGCGGAATAATGCCAGCAGTGTTAACAGTATGTGAAAATAGAGGCTATAATAGAGAGGATATAGTAAAGTCAATGTTTACTGCTGCTGGACTTGCTGATATAATTGCCCAAGTAGCTACATTTGCTGGTGCAGGCGGCGGATGTCAGGCTGAATGCGGAAGTGCTGCTGCTATGGCTGCTTGTGCTTGTGCTGAGATTATGGGCGGTACTCCTGAACAATGTGCTAATGCTTTTGCTTTATCTCTATCTGCTATACTTGGTTTAGTATGTGATCCTGTGGCAGGGTTCGTTGAAGTGCCATGTATGAGTAAAAATATTATGTCATCTGTACATGCTATAGTGTCTGCTGAATTGGCTTGTGCTGGATTTAAAAGCGTTATTCCTGCTGATGAGGTTGTACTTGCTATGAAAGAGGTTGGAGAAGGAATGGACGAAAGATTTAGAGAGACTTCTCAAGGGGGACTTGCTAATACTCCTACCGGACGTGCTATTGCAGAAAAACTTTTAGGAAAAATAAATAAATAAAATAAATAATTTTTGTGTATTATAAAAAGCTTACAAATATTTTTGTAGGCTTTTTTAATACATGCTTTAAAATTTTTATTACACTTTCCCGCCCTTTATACTTTCAATGCTATTCTGTTATTTTTATATTATTTTCTTTTGAAATTTTTATTGTTATTTTTACTGCCCACCCAGAATTTTTTTTAAAATTTATTGTCTATTATACGCACGCAGAATAAAATTAAGAATATAGATTTAATTTTTATTCAAATTATTATTATATTATAAATTTAGTTTACCGTGCGTTAAATAAATTTTTAATCTAATTAACACTTGGGCGGGTGTTAAAAAATCTAATGAAAATAAAAAACATAATATGAATTAAAATTTATAATATGGTAATAAAGAAAAAGGGTGGGGATTAAAAGAAGCTTCATATATAAAAAAGGGCCATACTTAAAATTAAGTACAGCCCTTATTATTTTTAATTGTAAATTATACTCATTATGTATCTTATAAACTCAGCTACTAGAAATATCATCACTATAAAACCAAGGAATATCCAAGATTTCAAAGTACGTCTTCTAGTTTCCTTTTTGTTAAATTCTCTTCTAAAAGGATCGTTATTATTATTTTCCATAATAAACTCATCATACTTTTTTCAAATATTTTTGTGTATCAACAGCAACAGCAGCTATGATGATAGCACCTTTAATTATGTATTGCATGTATGGAGAAATACCAACGAATGTCATACCATAGTTAATAACTTGGAATATTAATACACCAGATACAATACCTAATATAGAACCAATACCGCCAGAGAAAGAAACCCCACCAACTACACAAGCAGCGATAGCATCAAGCTCATAACCATTACCCAAATTATTAGTAGCAGAACCAACGCGAGCAACCTCTAATGAACCAGCTATACCATATAAAGCACCAGCCATAGTATAAACTATCATAAGAGTAACAGGAATATTTACACCAGAAACAGCAGCAGCTTCAGGGTTACCTCCTACCGCAAATATGTTTTTACCTAATTTAGTTTTATTCCACACAACCCACATTATAGCTGTTATTATGATAGCAAATATAATTAAATATGAAATAGTTAAACCTCCCAATTTAATACCGCCTTGAGCTAAGTTAGTAAATCTAGGATCAAGTCCTCCAATAGGCTGAGCACCATAAGGAGGTCTATCAAAATAAGTACTAGTTACACCATAAAGTATAAGCTGCATACCTAAAGTAGCTATGAATGGAGTTACATAAAGTTTAGAAATTATAAAACCATTTATAAGTCCAAATACCATAAGTATAAGCATAACTAAAAGTATAGGAAGTATAACAGGAAGTACAGGTAAATCAGGATACATTCTAGTAGGGTTAGTAGTAGATTGTAATAATGAAGCACTTACAACAGCAGCAAGTCCTACAGCTCTACCGGCACCTAAGTCATTACCTTGAGTTACAAGAAGTGTTCCAATACCTACAGCTATTATCATACGAGTAGAAGCCTGAGCAAATATGTTTAAGAAATTACTCAATTTGAAGAAACTAGGGTCTTTAATGATAATACCTATAATTATTATAAGTAATGCTGCAAATATAGCATTGTTTAATATAAATGATTTAATAGTTTTAATGTTTATTTTATTTTTGTCCATAATTCTTCCTTTTTAATTAAATTATAAATATTTAGCAGACAATGCCATAATTTCTTCTTGATTAGTATTTTTAGTCTCTACAATACCAGCTACTCTACCATTACTCATAACCATAATTCTATCGGTTATGCCAAGTAACTCAGGCATTTCAGAGCTAACCACTATTACAGCTTTTCCAACAGTAGCCAAGTCAATAATAAGTCTATATATATCATACTTAGCACCAACGTCTATACCTCTTGTAGGCTCATCAAGCATAAGAATATCAGGTTTACTCAAAAGCCATCTTCCTAAAATAACTTTTTGCTGGTTACCGCCAGATAATGATTGTATAGCAGTTTTTTCAGAAGGAGTTTTTACCTGCATACTTTCTATTACCCATTTTGTGTCTTCATGCATATTTTTATTATCTAAAAATCCAAATTTATTTTTATAATGATCTATATTGGCTATTATAGAATTGAAATTAATAGATAACATACCAAATATACCTGTTTGTCTTCTTTCTTCTGTAACCAAAGCGAAACCATTTCTTATAGCTTTTCTAGTAGAAGAATTATTAACTTCTTTTCCCATTTTTATTACAGTTCCAGAAGATATAGTTCTCATACCGAATATACTTTCTAGTACTTCAGTTCTTTTAGCACCAACAAGACCAGCTATACCAAATACTTCTCCTTTTCTAACAGAAAAATTAACATCTTTAAGAGAAGGCTGATATAAAGCAGTAAAATTTTTAATTTCTAATATATTTTCACCAGGAACATTAGTTTTTTCTGGGAAACGATTAGTTAAATCTCTACCTACCATTTGTTTGATTATCATATCAGTAGTTAATTCTTTAGCAGGAGTTGTGGCAACATATTTACCATCTCTCATTATAGTAACTTCATTAGAAATTTGTAGAATTTCTTCCATTTTGTGTGAAATATAAACCATTCCAACACCTCTGCTTTGAAGCTTTCTAATGATTTTGAATAATTTAGCTACTTCCTTTTCAGTAAGAGAACTTGTAGGCTCATCTAATACTAATATTTTAGAATTATAAGAAACAGCTTTTGCGATTTCAACCATTTGCATTTCTGATACAGACAAAGTAGATACTTTTGTCCTTGGATCTAGAGGTATTTCTAAATCATCAAAAATTGCTTTAGTATCGTCATACATTTTCTTTTCATCAACAATTCCAAATTTAGTTGGGTACTTACCAAGCCAAATATTATCTTGTATATTTCTCTGTCTAACTTGGTTAAGTTCTTGGTGAACCATTGCTACACCATTATTTAATGCTTGTTTAGGTGAAGTGAAATTAACTTCCTTACCATCTAAAAATATTTCTCCGCTATCTTTACGATATATACCAAATAAACATTTCATTAAAGTGGATTTTCCAGCTCCGTTTTCACCCATAAGGGCAACAACTTCGCCTTCTTTTACAGTGAGTTGTACATTATCCAATGCCTTAACACCTGGAAAAGACTTTGAAATACCTTTCATTTCAAGAACAATCTTTTTATTATCCATTATTAAAAACCTCAATAAATTACAAATACCTATTTACAAAACAGGGATATTTGTTTAAATATCCCTGTTTATCAAAAATAAATTATTTATTATTTGTATGCTTCTTCAGCAACATTTACATTATTTTTAGTTATAGGAACATAAGGAACGCGAACAGCTTTAACTTCGTCTAAAGTCCAAGTAGTTCCATCTAAAGGATCTTTACCAGCAGCAACATTTAATGTAATGTCAACTAGAGCTTGAGATTGTCCAACTGGGTCATTAAGAACTGAACCAACTACAGTTCCTTTTTTGATTTCGTTGATCATTTCTGGAATAGCGTCAACACCAACTATAGGTACATATTTAGTAGTATCGCCTTCTTTGTTGTAGCCTAAAGACTGTACAGACTGTAAAGCACCTAAAGCCATAGCGTCATTGTTACAGAAAATATATTCTATTTTATCACCATGTTTTTGCATCCAAGCATCAACTATATCTTTAGCTTTTGCAGTATCCCACATAGCTGTTTGTTCTGGTTCTAATCTTTCGATTTTTAAACCATTGTTAGTGATGAATAAAGTAACGTGACTAGTTCTAGCTTCAGCATCTGGGTGGCCTGGTTCACCTTTTAATAATACATACTGTATAACACCGTCACCGTTTTTGTCCCAAGTTGGGTTAGCTTTCCAAGTGTCTACAACAACTTGTCCTTGCATATCTCCAGATTCTTCAGGAGTAGTACCTACATACCAAGTTTTATCATAGCTAGCCATAGCTTGAGCACTAGGCTGTTTGTTGAAGAATACAACAGGTATATTTTTAGTTTTAGCTTTGTCTATTATAGTTTGAGCAGCTTGTGGGTCTACTAAGTTAATAGCTAAAGCTTTAGCATCTTTTTGTATCATTACATCAACTTGGTCATTTTGTTGAGCTTGGTTATTTTGAGAGTCATTGATAATTAGATTAGCTTTTCCGCTGATTCTACTTTCAATGTTTCTTCTATAGAAAGACATAAAGTTATCGTCATAACGGTAAATTGTTACACCGATAGTAGGACCGTTAGCAGCAGCTGAAGAAGAAGAAGAAGATCCGCCACCACATGAGATTGCGAAAATTGAAGTCATTATTAACAATGCTCCAGTAACGATAAGTGATTTTTTCATATTAGAAAACTCCTTAAATTAATTAATATTCTCTACCTAATTAGTATATAAATTTATTTTCTTAAATCAAGTAAAATGACATTTTTTACATGTTCATAACAATTATATGACCAAAAATTCTTAATTAATTTGCATTATTGACATTTTATATATGTTTTTTATTATGTTATGTTGATATTTTGGTACTTAAAATTTTATATATAGTTTATATTTTGCAGAATTTTTTATATATTTCATTGTTTTAATTTTTTATAGCTTGCTTATTGTATATATAATTATATAATTTGTTATTTGATAAAATATGAAATTATAATGATTTATTATATAAAAATAGTTAGATTTTAGTGAAAATTTTTAAGTTGTACTGTTTTAAGATATTAAAAAATTGTTTTATGAGTTGTATATGTTTATAGATTTTTTATTTAAAAAAATAATAACAATTAAATTCACATATTAATAATAAATATGTGAATCTAATTGTTTAAATATTTTTATTTATTTCTTATTTATAAGCTTCTGCTGATTCTTCTATATTTTCTAATGTAATTGCTCTGTATGGAACTCTTACAGCTTTAACATCATCTAATTTATATTCAGTTCCATCAAGTACATCTTTTTCATTAGCAACATTTAAAAGCATATCTACTATAGCTTTAGCTTGATCTTTAGGGCTTTGTAGTACTGTACCAACTACAGTTCCTTTTTTAATTTCTTCAATTACTTCAGGTATAGCGTCAACACCAACTATAGGAATAAATTTAGCTGCATCGCCTATATTGTATCCTTGTTTTTGTATTGATTTTAATGCACCTAAAGCCATAGCATCATTATTAGAGAATATAAACTCTATTTTGTTTCCAAATTTTTCTATCCAAGCATCAGTAGCATTTTGTGCTTGAAGTATATCCCAGTTAGCAGTTTGTTCGTCTAATTGTTCTATATTAATACCATTATCAGCTAATACTGCTTTAATTCTTTCAGTTCTAGCTTCAGCATCTGGGTGTCCTGCTTCACCTTTTAATAGTACATACTGTATAACACCATCACCATTTTTATCCCAATTAGGATTTGATGTCCAAGCTTTAACAACTAATTCACCTTGTATGTTTCCTGATTCTTCACTTAAAGTACCAACATACCAAGCTTTGTCATAACTCAACATATCTTCTTTGCTAGGCTCTTTGTTGAAGAATATTACAGGAATTCCAGTAGGTTTTATTTTGTTAATCATAAAACTTGCTGATGCTGGATCTACTAAGTTAATTGCTAAAGCATCAACATTTCTTTGAATAGCGGCATCAATTTGATCATTTTGTTTTACTTGATCGTTTTCAGAATCATTCATAATAAATTTAACTTTGCCGTTTAACATTGTTTCAATATTTCTTCTCATAAATGAAATGAAGTTATCGTCATATCTGTATATTGTTATGCCAACTTCTATTTCACCATCAGCTGATTTGGAATTATTTCCGCAGCTAACTGATACCAACAATAACAAAGATGCTAAAAAAGTAAAAATTACTTTATTCATAAAAAAGCTCCTATTTTTTAATAGTTATATTTTAGTTTATTAAAAAAAAACTTATAAGTCAAATAAAAATATGTAAAAAATACAATTTATTCATATAATTTTATAGCTTTATCTATATTAGATATAGTTACAGGTATATACGGTATTACAACATATTTGTTATTATAAAAATTAAAATGTGTGCCGTCTAATGGTGCTTTTCCGCTAATTAAATTTTTTGATATTGATGTAAGAAGTTCAGCTTGAGTAACTGGGTTCTGTAATACTGTAGCAAATATACCATAATTTTGTATTTCTTGTAAGCATTCAGGTATTCCGTCAGCACCTATTATAGGTATATAATTAAGCATTCTGCTGCCTTTATTCATTCCAAATTTTCTTAAACTATCCAATGCCCCTAATGCCATATAATCATTATTGCATATAATGTACTCTATTTTTTCACCATATTTAGAAATTAAATTTTCCATAACTCTTGAAGCATTTTCTCTTTTTCCCATTGCAGAAACTTCAGCTAAAATATCTAATTTTATATTGTTTGAAGCTACATATTTTTTCATGTATTCAGTTCTATTTATTGTATCATAATCATTTAAATCGCCTTTTATTATTACACATTGTATTTTACCGTCTTGGTTTTTATCCCAATTCATGCGTTTTTGCCAGCTTTCTGCTATCACTCTGCCCTGAGCACTTCCTGCTTCCTGAGCTGTTCCTCCTATATACCATGCTTTATCATAAGTTTTCATCGATTCAAGGCTTGGTTCTCTATTAAAGAATATAATAGGTGTATTTTTAACGCTTACTTTATCTATTACCTTTTGGGCTTGACTTTTATCTACTAAATTTATTGCTAATATATTAACATTCTTTTTCAAAAGCATTTCTATTTGAGCATTTTGAGTTGATTGACTATTGTATGAATCAACCATTAATAATGAAGCACTTTTATTAACGCTTTTTTCTATATATTGCTTTAAATATTCTATATATTTATCATCATATCTGTAAAATGCTATACCTATAGAATTACTCTTTTTTTGTGTATATAGCATTAAAGTAGATGATAATAAAACTAATAATAAAATAAAAATTTTTTTCATTATGCACTCCTAATAATAACTTTTAAATTATAGTTTAATAGTTTTTATTGTCAAGTAAATCAATAATTTAAATATATAAAGCTTTTATGAAAGTTTGTATTTTTATTTAAGTTTATATAAAAATTTAATATAAAACTTTTATCTTTCTAACTTTTTTATTTTTTAAAAATGATTTATAATGTAAACATAATATTATTAATAACGGGTATGAATGATGATGAATAGAGTAGAAGTAAAAATTAATAATGATTCAAATAACTTAATTAACTATTATATTTTAGTTGAAAAAGGAATCATAAGCAAAACAGGTGAATTAGTAAAAAATATATTAAAGAGTACAAGAGCATTAATAGTTACTGATGATATAGTATCAAAATTATATGCTGATACAGTAAAAGAAAGTTTAGAAAAAGAAAATATAATTGCATCTGTATGTGTACTTGAAAATGGGGAAGCTAATAAAAATATAGAAACTATTTCAAATATTTACTCTCATTTAGCAAAAAATGAATTGAGCCGCAAAGATATAATAATAGCTTTAGGCGGAGGTGTAGTTGGCGATATGGCTGGATATGCTGCTGCTACTTGGATGAGAGGCATTGATTTCGTACAGATACCAACAACATTGCTTGCATGCGTTGATTCTTCTGTAGGCGGAAAAACTGGGATTAATATAAAGGAAGGTAAAAATTTAGTCGGAGCTTTTCATAGTCCTAAACTTGTAATAATAGATAGCAATACTTTATTGTCGTTGCCGAAAAGAGAATTTAATTCTGGTATGGCTGAAGTAATTAAGCATGCTTTACTATTTGATGATGCACTTTTAGAATTGATAGAGGCTAATTGCAATAATAATTCAAATTTAGATATGGATTTTGTTCTTAAAAGAAACTGCGAATTAAAAGCCCGTATTGTAGAGATTGATTATAAAGAACAAAAGGAAAGAATGTTTTTAAACTTCGGACATACTATAGGGCATAGTGTTGAGAACGCAGCTGGTTATGGTGTTTTATTTCATGGGGAAGCCGTTGCTATAGGAATGGTTTATGCAATTGAATATGGAATTAAAAAAGGAATAACCAAAGATAAAAATTTACTTGAAAGAACAAAAAAAATATTAAGTAAATTTTCTCTGCCTATATCAGTTCCTGAAAATATAAATTTGAAAGATGCTGTTAAATTAGATAAAAAAAGAAGTGATGATAAAATAAATTTTGTATTCTTAGAATCAATAGGCAAACCTTATGTTGATAAAGTAAATATTGAGGATATTATCAATGAATAATATTTTTTATAAAATTATTGTATTTATGGTGTTGTTAGTATCATGTTCTGAAACTAATAATTTAGATAATAATATAAAAAAAACTGCTGATTTAAAAGATTCTGAATTAGTCAATAAAAATATAGTGGAAGCTAGTATTGAATTTGATGTTACTAAAATTCCTTTTGGTATAGTTGATTTGAAAAATGGCGGATACACTAATATAGATAATGAAGTAATAAAAACTCTTAATGCTTATAAACCATGCACAAATAGTGTTATTGATATTAATGGCAATAAATATTATGTTTCAAGTGTTTATACAGTAAATATAGATGATGAAAATTTTTCTGATATAAATGAGCATTATATTTATGTGAGTTTATGGGGATTATATAGAGATAATGCATATTTTGCAGCTGGATTTTATCCTTTTACTAGACATTCTCAAAATATTAATATAAAACCTACTGTTAATAATGGTACACTTGAATTTGAGGTTTTAAGATATGCTGATGAATATGAGTACACAGATATTTATAAATTTAGAATAGAGGAGAGTCATAATATTACTCATTTTTATCTAACCAATTTTATAGAAGAAAGTTCTGAAGAAGGTACAAATAAAATCACTTCTTATTCATTTGGAAAAGATGATATAAATATGAATGATATAACTATGCTTTTTGAAATTGATAAAAGATAATAAAAATTAAATTTTATACAATAAAAAGAAGGCATTAATAAATATTTATTAATGCCTCTTTTTGTCTTAGGATTTTCCAACTTATGCTTTCATTAATGCTTCACCTAAACTTACACATTGATTTATAGCATCATCATCAGGAGATAAATTTACTATTAAACCATCTTTTACTAAAGAACCTCCTACACTGCTTACATCATCTTGCCAGTTTCTCATCCATTCACCATCGCCCCAATCATAAGAACCGAATAATGCAACTTTTTTGCCTGATAAACTATCTCTTATAGAGTCATAAAAAGGCTGAAATTCAGATTCTTCCAAAACTTCAGCTCCCATAGCCGGACATCCTAAAGCTAATTTTGAATAATTATTTATATTTCCTATATCGAAGCTGGATACATTAAAAATATCAGCATTTCCTCCAGAGTTTTCTATTCCTTTTTTTACATTTTGAGCCATAGTTTCTGTATTTCCAGTACCGCTCCAATATATTATTGCTATTTTATCATTCATATATAAACTCCTTATATAATATTTTTTCTTAATACATACTTTTGATAATTGTCCATTATTTCCAAAATGCCTTTGCCATTCAAGAATGTACTAATATAAAAATCTCTGCATTTATTGTAATTATCAAAAATTTTAATAGCTTCATTCTTATTATGGTATACTTTCCAATATCCAGTATATAAACTATTTTTTCCATAATTATTTATAAAGCCATTTATATCAATAAGAGGATATCCTAAAAATATACCTATTTCATGAGGGAAACTTTCAGCATATTGCATTCTTGTTTTTAAGAAATCTATGCTTTCATGTATATTTCTAGACTTATATCCGTAATTCTCTAAAAACTCAAAAATCTCATCATCTAATAAATAATTCTCTAACTCTTTCTCATTATAAACATAAATTATAGCCTTATTAGCATTATCTTTAATTATAGATACCTTTATGTTTTTAAAGCTAAGAATATCATTGTATGAAGAAACTTCTTTCTCAAGCTCTTTTTTAGAGTCATACTGATAAGTAAATATATTAGCTATCTTTATACCTGAAAGGGCAGGTGCACAGTGATTAATAATTAACTCATCAAATGTATATTTATTCATTGTTAGAGTATTCTAACATATATTTTTAGAATGTCAATACTTTTGTTAGTGTATTCTAACTTTTTTATTATTTTTTATTAAAATTATAATATATACCTAAACAACTATATTTTGTCAATTTTTAATTTTTTGTAAATGTAGTTTTTGTTTATTAATAGTATAAAATATTATTAAGTTTTGTTTGAAATGTGAAGTAAAACCAAGATTTGTGTCAAAAATGCAGTCTTTTTGGTTCTTTGTGCCAACAAAAGAACTGGGGGTGTGGGGGCTAGTCCCCACAAATAACCTAAATTAAAAATTGTATTTTTTGACAAACTTAAAAATTTTCAGTATATATTAAAAATAATTATACTAAACTAACAACTATACAGAATATTAAAGACATTATTATTTGTAATGATAAGAACCCTGACAGAAATTTATTAACTTTTTCATCATTAGTATACATTAATAGTATAAAAGGTGATGGAGAAAGAAAATATATAATCATAGATTTCACAAATATAGAATTAACAGTTATTATTTTAGATATTGCAAATAAAGTTAATGATATTAATACAGCCATTGTGGCAAATCTTACAAAGAATAATTTAATTGCTTTTTTGAATATATCAAGTTCAAATTCAAGTTCGGCACCTATACATAATAGTATCATAGGAGATAAAGGCTCTGTTAAAAAAGATATTATTCTATTGTATGTTCCGGTAAAATTAGAATTATCTATTTTTTCACCCAAATTGAATAATGCTCCTATAATTCCTAATATAAGGCTTATTATTATTGGGCTTTTTATTATAGAGTTTATTACTTGCTTTGTAGTTTGCTTTTTGCCTGATATTAAAGTTAATCCTGTTGTAACTACGGTAAAAACAAATATATTATTTACCATATCCATTTGTATTATTGGAAATAAATTTTCTTTGCCTATTATTATATTGAGTATAGCCAAGGCAAACATTCCGCTTTCTATACATGTATTGGCATAAGGTACATATTCTTTTATATCATTACTGAACAAAGGTTTAAAAAGAAACCCTAATAAATATGCTCCGAATACAATTACAAATCCGGCAATTATTAATATTATAGAATCTTTATTGAATGTTCCATGAATAATTATATTAAAAAAAGTAAATGGAAGAAATAAATTAACTGCTAAATTTTTTATAGTTTTTATTCCTTCTATGCTTATTATATTAAAATGTTTTAATATTTTACCAAAAGCTATTAAAATAAATATAGGAAGAATTAATTCTATAATAGTATACATTTTTTTACCCAGTCATAGTATTATATATGTTATATTATATTTTACTATATTATTACTGCAATAGTTTTTATAGTTAAAATAATTGCTTTTTTTATTTTTTATTATAGAATATAGATATTATATTTTGACGACTTTTATTTATTAGACTTTATATATTCACTTTAATACTTTTATAAATTTATCTTTAACCTGTAAAGAATTTTAAATAATTAAACGAAGGAGTTTATTATGGCAGAAAAACAAATACTTAATTTTGAAGCCGAAACTAAACAAATATTAAATTTAATGGTGCATTCTATATACACTCATAAAGAAATATTTTTAAGAGAGCTTATATCAAATGCAAGCGATGCATTAGATAAGGCTAGATTTGAATCTATAACAAACGGCGATAAATATACTGATATAGATAATTTAAGAATAAAAATAGAAACTGATGAACAGAATAGAGTATTAACTATTCAAGATAACGGTATAGGTATGACAAGAGAGGACGTTATTAATAATATAGGTTCTATTGCAAGAAGCGGTACTAAAGCATTTTTAGAAAGAATACAAAAAGACAAAGAAGCATCTAAAGAAAGCGGTATTGATTTAATAGGTCAATTTGGTGTAGGTTTTTACTCTGCTTTTATGGTTGCTGATAATATAACAATAGAAACTAAGCATGTTGATAGTGAAAAAGGCGTACGCTGGGAAAGTAATGGTGATGGTTCTTATTCTATAGAAGATATTGATAAACAGGATAGAGGCACAAAAATCATACTTAAATTAAAAGCTAAAGAAGAAAAACAAGATGATGATGGTTTTATAGATGATGACTATTGCAATAAATATACATTAGAGCGTTTAATACATAAATATTCTAATTATGTTCATTATCCTATAGTTATGGACATGCCTATACCTAAAAAAGATGATAAAGAAGTTCAGCAATACGAAGAAAAAACTATTAACTCTATGATAAGTATTTGGCAGAAATCTAAAAATGATGTTAAGCCAGAAGAATATAATGAGTTTTATAAAGAGCATTTCCATGATTATGCTGATCCATTTGAAGTTATACATACAAAGGCTGAAGGTACTATAGAATATGTTGCTTTATTATTTATACCTTCAAAAGCTCCTTTCAATTTCTTACATCCAGATTTTGAAAGAGGATTAGAGCTTTATTCAAGAAATGTATTTATAATGGGTAAATGTAAAGACTTGCTTCCTGAATATTTAAAATTTGTCAGAGGATTAGTTGATTCTCCAGACTTCTCTTTAAATATTTCAAGAGAGATTTTACAGCATAACACTCAATTAAAAAGAATAGCTTCTAATGTTGAAAAGAAAGTGCTTGATACTTTAGAGAGTTTACTTAAAAATGACAGAAAAAAATATGAGAACTTCTTTAAAGAGTTTGGTGAGTCTATAAAAATAGGTATATATTCAGACTTCAGCAAGAAAGATAAATTATCTAATCTTTTATTATTCCAATCTTCAAATACTGCTGAAGGCGAATATACAACATTAGCAGAATATAAATCAAGAATGAAAGAAGGTCAGGAGTATATATATTATGCTGCTGCTAAGGATAAAGCTGCTATAGAAAAACTTCCTCACATGGAAGGCATGAAAGATAAAGGATATGAGGTTCTCTATTTTACTGACAGAGTAGATGAATTTATGGTTAGCATGATGAGAGAGTTTGACGGTACTAAACTTCATTCTATACTTCAGGCTGATCATAAGGATTCTGAAAATAAAGATGAAAACAAAGATTCAGTTAATAAAGATATACTTAATGCTATAAAAGAAGTATTAGGAGAAAATAGGGTAGCTGAAGTAAGAGAAACTGACAGACTTAAAGAAAGTGTTGTATGTTTATCAAATAAAGAGGATTCTATCAGCTTTAATATGGCTAAAGTTCTTGCTGAAACAGGTAATAATATGTTTGGAATGAAGCCAGAGAGAGTATTAGAAATTAACACTTCTCATGAAGTTTTCAAAGCTATAGAAAAAGAATATCAAGCTAATAAAATTTCTGAAACTTTCAAAGAATACAGCGAACTTCTTTATGATGAAGCTTGCATACTTGAAGGACTTCCTCTTGAAGATCCTAAATTATTTGCCAGCAGAATGAGTAAATTAATGCTTAAATAATGATTAAGTAAAATATTTATATTATGAAAAGGGCTGTATTAAAAATACAGTCCTTTTTTATTTAATTTTTTTAATAAAACTTTTGTATATTATTATTTTTTATTTAACTTACTTCAAAATATAAATAAAATATATATTAAATAATCTAAATATCTTGGTATATACCTAAACAACTATATTTTGTCAAAATTAAAATTATATTTTCTTTTTAATATATGGGGCTTTGCCCCATACCCCACTTCTTTTGTTGCCACAAAGAAGCAAAAGGGCTATATTTTAGCTTAAATTGATAATTTATATTACATGTAAAACAATTTTAGTATTATTTAGTACTAATTTTATCCTTGCACTTTTTGGTTCTTTTTGCGGCGGGAAAAAGAACAACAAAAAAATTGACAAACTCTAAAATTCTTAGTATATACCTAAACAACTATATTTTGTCAAAAATAATTTTTTTAAATTTTAAATATCTGCAGGGCTTTGCCCTTACGAAGTACACAGCGTGCAGCACCCCACTTCTTTTGCGACCGTAGGGAGTGCCTTTGGCGTGACCCAAAGAAGTTATATCCTCGACAGGCTCGGATACGCTTCGCGAAGGACTACGTTTTTTACTAAAATTTAAGGTATTAAACTACTTTTAATATATATTTTTAAAATATAAGGCTGTAGTATATGCGTTTTTTGCAACTTTTTTGAGCGACAAAAAAGTTGATAATATATTTAAAAAATATAAAAATTGACAAAGTTATTTGTTTAGGTATATATTAATAGCTAACAATTTTTATTAGTAATAATAAATTTATAGATTCAATAATAATATTTTTAATCATCAAATTTCTGACCTAAAAGCTGACCATTACTAGCATCTATATAAAGCTCCATCATATTATTTAGTTTGACTTCGTATAGATTCCATTTCTTTTTGATTTTTGTTATTACTGTATTAGGATAAGTTTTAGTAACAGTATTTGCTACAGATTTTGGAAGTATATTTAAAGGCAATGCTATATAATTTCCTTCTATTTCTTTTAAATCTCCATTTCTTAGAAACTCTATTTCAACACCATTATCTAAACCTATTTCATAACTTTTTCTGTCCATCTCAGCATATACTATTGTTGAATTTGGAAAATATGAATTTATAAATTGTATTATATTAGTAGGTAATTGTCCTGGAGGTACATACATACCATCAGCGTATAACATAGCTGTTAACATTAATAATAGTAAAAGTATTGTTTTTTTATTCATGTTTCCTCTTAAAATATATTAAGTTAATAATGTGTTTTTTGACCTATAAGCATTCCTGCAAAATCGATAAATACATTTATATAATTATCCAAACTAATAATATACATATTCCAGCTTTTTTTTATTTTCATAATAGCGGCATTGGGATTGGTTTTTTTTATTGTATTTATTACATTTTCATCAATAAAATCAGTAGGTATTGGAGCAGAATTTCCATCTACTTCTTCCCAAACTCCGTCTAAATCAAAATATATTATCTTACCATCACTAAATACCACTTTATAAAAATCATTTAATTTTTCTACATTTATTATATTTTCATAATCGAAATAATTTTTTATAAAATTTATTGACTTTTTCGGTAATATATCACTATTTGAAAATAAATCTTTTTGTATTATAATAAATAATGTGAAAAATATTAATATGTTAAGTTTTTTTATCATTTTCATATATTATAAAAATAATTAGATATATTTATAATATAACAAAAAATCATATAAATATCAATAAAAAAATAATTAACTAAAAAAATAAAAATTATCTGGTAAATAAATAAAAAATAGTATAAAATAAAGGGTGTAATATTTTTATTTATTGGATTAATAATATGATAGTAGATTTAAAAAAATATATGACAGTAAGTCCTTCATATATAAAAATGTACATCAATAATATCATAGAAAGACAATTAGATGTTATACTTATTAATGAAAGCGGTGTATTTAGTTTTGTTCCTTTTGATAAAGTTGAAGAAATATTTAATTCTCTGGAAAATAGTGAATATATTTCAAAATGTTCCATTTATATACATAAATCTTTCGGCACTATACTTGGAACCCAAAATAGTATAGATATAAATAAACAGCATGCTGATATTCATGATATTAATCTTTTCTATAATGTTTATAAAAATTGTCAATTTGAAAATGATAAAGAATATTATGAGCAGCATTTCAATGAACTTATATCTATAAGGAATGTTGATAGAATAGAGTATTTGAGGAATATATTTAATAGATTAAAACTTTTTGTTACTCAAAGTAAATTAGATGTTGAATTAGCTAAATTAATAGGTACTATTTTAACAGATGTTGGTATTATAGAGAGATTAAATCTTATATATCATTTAAATTATATTAAACAAAATAGTATATCCAATTTAAAAGATTATCAAAATGTTAAGAAAGATGATTTAATATTTGCAGATATAATAGGTACTATAGTTAACCTATTAGAAAAAGAATATGATGGTTTTGGTATATTTAATAATCTTTCTGCTTTTAATGATCATAATATAATAGCTCATAGTAACAGGGTATTTATTATGATGGTTGAATTTTTATATTTCTATAATGAAGAGATATCAAGAGGTATAGCATCTAAATTAAGAGTAGAATATAAGAAGAAATACCATTCTTACTATAATAAAATAGGGGAGAAATATAATTTATTTACAAAAGCAGATAGGATAGAAGATATATCTAAAGTTGGATTTAGAAAGATAGGTCAAAATGAAATAAAATATTATGCCAGAGCAGCATTTTGGCATGATATAGCATTGGTTGATGAACTTCCTAACATTCCTATTATTCAAAATAATATAGGCGATACTCATTCTATACTAGGTTTTAATCTTTTGAAATATTGTATGGCACAAAATGAGTATACATATACTACAGTTGGGCTTCATCATGAATATTATGGAAATGGATATGGTATGTTTATTAATATGTATCATAAGCAGTTTGCTAATAAACAGTATAATACTATAGAAAACATATTAACTTATGATCCTAATGATATTAATAATATGTTGGCATTATCATATTTTCCAGCTAAAGTTTTAGAAATTATAGATTCTTATGATATTTTATACACTAATTCTATAAAAAATAAGACTGAAGGTAATGTAATAAATGATGTTATTTCATATATGTATGAAAATTTCTTGGAGGAAACTATAAAATTAGATCCTATACTTTTCCATTTGTTTATAAGATATTTGGAAAAAGTTAGGAATGCATCTATATTTGATTGTCCTCTGTAATTATTTGAAATTAATTATTTAAAATACCTTGACAATTTGCAAAAATCTTATATCCTTATATAGGATTTTCTGCTTTTTAATTTATAAAATGTTTGTATTTTAGGGAAAGTAATTGTTAAAAAAAGATATTAATCAAGAGTATAAGGGTCCTGTTAGCGTATATTTAAAGCAAATAGGTGAAATAAGAAGACTCACTAAAGAAGAAGAACTTGAATTATGGCAGCGTCTTGAGGTTTGCCGGGATAAAAAGGCTTTACTTTTAGAAAAAGATGATGAAGAATCTAAAAAAGAATTAGAAGATTTAGAAAAAGAAATAGATTCTATACAGCATAAACTTGTAAAGTCTAATTTAAGATTAGTAATAAGTATTGCAAAAAGATACTATAATAGCGGAGTACCTTTTATTGATATTATAGATGAGGGAAATATCGGACTTATAGAAGCTGTAAAAAGATTTGAATATAAAAAGGGTTTTAAATTTTCTACTTATGGTGTTTGGTGGATAAAGCAAAGTATAGTTAAAGAAATATCAAGCAAAAGACATATTATACGTTTCCCTATGCATATAGCTAGATTAATTAAAAAAAGTATACAAACTTCAAAAACTTTAACACAGCAATTGGGCAGAGAACCAACTATAGATGAAATAGCTAAAGAAATGAAAGTGGATAGAAAAACTCTATCATATATAATGATATTTACTCAAGATACAGCTAGTGTTGATTCATTTTTCAAAAATTCAGATAATAATGACATGACTTCAGTTATAGAAGATAGAAATTTTCCATCTCCTCATCAGAAAGCATTTATGGATAGTTTAAGAGATACTTTAACAGAAGCATTAAAATGTTTAGATGAGAAAGAAAGAACTGTTATTATTTCAAGATATGGTCTATATGGAAAAGAAGCTAAAACTTTAGAAGATACAGGCAAGGAATTAAATATTACTAGAGAAAGAGTAAGACAAATTCAAATCAAAGCTATAAAAAAACTTGCAGGTCTTAATTTATCTAAAGAACTAAAAAGTTTCTTGTGGGATTAATTTTATTTATCAAATCGTACAAATTATTTTGTTTTTTTATTAAATAATTTCTATTTTATCCGAAAAACTAATATATAAAAAAATCATGGGTGGAACTTTATGTCTAACGAAATGAAAGCTAAATTAAAACCAATTATTATTATAGTAATAGTTCTTGTTGTAGTTGTGGCAGGATTTTTTATTGCTAAAAGTTTATTAGGAAGCAAAAATATACCTTTATTAGATTTGGGCGGAAATGAAACTAATGATATGCCTGAAGATACTATCACTACAGATGATATATTTGGTGATAATATAAGCCCAGAAGATAAAGACTTTTTGGCTACTAACAACACAATAACAGTAGATAATAATACTAATACACAAACTAATAAAGATTCTTCTATCAATTTATCTGATAGCGGATTATATGAGGTTAATGATAGTAATATACCTGATGTAAAACCTTCTACAAAACCAAATAGTACAGGCGGAAGTTCTGCTTATACATATAATACTGACAATACAGTATTAGTAACTACTTCTAATACTCTTAGACCTAACAACAATATAGCTGATACAACATCAAATGATGCTAATCAGCCTGTAAGAATAAGTTCATTTATAATCAATTATAATGATAGATTTGTGGCTACAAGAGGAAATCCTCTTTTAATAACTTTAGCTGTTAAGGCTCCTCAAGAAGCTAGATATGCTAAAATAAGAGTATATGCTAGAAAAATAGACAATAATTATAATATATTAAGCAGAGATTTAGTGTTCTACTTGCCTAAAATATATGTATTAGACGGACAAGCTCAAACACAATTCTATTTTGCTGGAAGAATGTCATCAGGAAACCGTTACCTTCCAAAAGGCAGATATTTATTATATGCTGAGGCAGAAATCACTGATGCTAATGGTAAATCAGTTGGTAAAGCTGGCAGATATCCGCTTCCTAAATGGAATTATGTGGTTACTTTACAATAGTATTTAATTTCCAATTAATATATATTAAAAGCTCTGGTGTATAAATATGCCAGAGCTTTTTTATTACTATTTCTATGAAATTTTATTACATACCCCGCCCTTTATTCCCTATTACTATATTTGAAATTTTAGTTTGTATTATATTTTTGGCTTGATTAGAAATTTTAACACTCGCCCAAGTTGAAATTAACTTAAAAATGCATTTAACGCACGGTTAACTAAATTTATAATATAATTAAATTTGAATTATAAATAAATCTATGTTGTTAACTTTGTTTAGCGTGCGGTGAAAATACAGCAAATTTAAAAAAATTTTGGGTGGGCAGCTATAAAAACAGTTAAGATTTAAAAGAAAAATAATATATAAATATGAGAAAATATTGAAAGGCTAGAGGGTGGGCAAGTGTAATTAAAGTTTATAATAAAAAATCGGTATACTTAATAATAAAGCATACCGATTTTTATTTATTATATTATTATTTTTTGAATATAAAGAATACTGCCATTATTAGACATAAGAAACCTATAAAATGATTAATTTTTAAAGTTTCTGTTTTAAAGAATACAACAGTAAATATAGTAAATACTGTCAAAGTTATAACTTCCTGCATAACTTTTAACTGCATAAGTGAAAATAGTCCGCCGTTTCCCTGAAAACCTATTCTGTTAGCAGGAACCTGAAAACAATATTCAAATAAAGCAATTCCCCAGCTAATTAAAATTATAAAAGGAAGTGATAATTTAGCAAATCCTTTCATTTCACTGAATTTTAAATGTCCATACCAAGCAAATGTCATAAATGTATTAGACAAAATAAGCAATAATATAGTTGTTACAGCTTTCATAATAATTTTTTTATTCCTCCGTATTTTACGAAAAATTATTTTTATTGATAAACTATTATAAGTTATAAAAAATTATTTTCTATAGTTATTTTAAAAAATATTACTGTAAACAATAAAAAAATAGCCCTATCTTGAGCAGATAGGGCACAGTTTAATTAAATGAAGGTTATAAAATATATTGTATCAATTTAGGGATACAAAGTTGTTGACTAAATAGTTTGTATATGTTCTCTAACATTTGTTAGTATATTCTAACATATTAAGTATTTTTGTCAATACTGTTAATAAAAAAAATCAATAATACTAAAAAATAATATTATTGATTTTTATTTATTGTTATTTTATATTATTATTAAATTAATAGTTAGGTGCTTTTGAAGTGATTTTTACATCATGAACATGACTTTCAGCCAAACCTTGATTAGTAATTCTAATGAATTGTGCTTTTTTCTGTAGAGTATCTATATCTTTAGCACCGATATAACCCATTCCGGAACGTACACCGCCTACAATTTGATATACAACATCAGAAACATGACCTTTATATTCTGTAACTCCTTCAATACCTTCAGGAACGAATTTAGATTTATTTACAACTTCACTTTGGAAATATCTGTCTTTGCTTCCATGTATCATAGCACCAACAGAACCCATTCCTCTGTAAGGTTTATATTTTTTTCCGTCTATTATAATAACATCACCAGGAGCTTCATAAGTAGATGAGAAAAGTCCTCCAGCCATAACAGCATCAGCACCTATAGCAAATGCTTTTACTATATCGCCGGAATATTTAATTCCTCCGTCAGCAATAGAACCAACATTATTCTTTTTAGCAACTTCTGATGCATCAGCTATAGCAGTAAGCTGAGGAACTCCTACACCAGCTATTATTCTTGTAGTACATATAGAACCGGCACCTATACCTATTTTTATAGCATCAACACCAGCATCAATCAATGCTTTAGCACCGTCAGCAGTAGCTATATTTCCTGCTATTACTTCAACTTCTTTATATTTGTCTTTTATTTCTTTTATAGCAGTAAGTACATTTTTAGAATGACCATGTGCTGTATCTATCACTATTAAATCAACTCCAGCTTGTATAAGCTTTTCTATTCTCTCATATCTATCTTCAGATATACCTATTGCAGCAGCGGCTATTAAAGTGCCGTTACTTGTTAATGTTGCCTTTTCTTTATTTTCTATGTCTTTGAAGTTTTTAACGATTTCTACTTCTTTTGCCTGCTGTTCTAATGACATGTTTTTATGTATAACACCTAATCCACCGCATAATGCCATTGCTATAGCCATCTGTGATTCTGTTACAGTATCCATAGGGGAGCTTATTAATGGTGTATTTAATGTTATTTTATTTGTTAATTTTCTTCTTAAAGAAACGTCTTTCGGAAGAATATCTGATTCTTGTGGAACTAATAGTACATCATCAAAGGTTAATGCTTCTCTCATTTGTATAGACATAAATTTTTCCTCTTTTTATTAGATATGATTTGATATATAGATATTTTGATAAACTATTCTATAGTAAAAGTACTTTAATTGCAATTATTTTTTATATTTTAATTATAATTTTTTGTATACTATATATTTCTGTAGAAAATGTATTATAATCATTATCAGTATTGTAAAAAATATTTATAAAATATTAATTTATCAGTAAATTATATTTACAAAATTCCTATAATATATTATATTATCAATGTAAAGGAAATTTACTATTTTTCTTTAAGGAGGTTGGATTATGACAGTTATGATGAAAGATGATGTATTTAGTATGTATAGAAAGTATGTAGAAGAAGACAATATTATTTTTGGAAAGTTTATAAATAGTAAATTGAATTATATTTTAGTGTCAATAATGGAAGAAGTAAAAATTATTGAAAAAAAACAATATGAGAGTATATCTGAAGATGATATAAATAATATTGTTGGCATATTGATGAAGCTTTCTTTGATTGCTAGAATTGATTTGATAAAATGTATGGAAAGCATAAATGGAAAGGATTTATCATTTATAAAGCAATTAAAATACTCAAAACAAATTATAGATTATTCTTTAAAAATTATAGTAAGACTTTTGATAAATATAAAGAATGAAGATATGAATTTTGATAATATTGAGGCATTAAAAAATAATGACAGTATACCGCATTCTAATAGGGTATTTTTCAATATTATAAAATTTATCAAGTATTATAATAAAAGTATAAATAATAATTTAGTTATTGATGTTAGAAATAACTTTAAGGATAAGTATTTAAAATATTATAAGAATATATTTAAAAAATTTCATATAAAAAAGAATATATCTCAATTAGAGCATGTATATAAATATGGTTTAAGAGAGATTTTATTTAATGAGATTGTTAATATTTCTATAGCAGCTTTTTGGTATGATATAGTTAATTTAAAAGCTTTAAACGAATGCAGTAATATGAAATGCTATTCATATTTGAAGAATTTTATTAAGTATAATGATGAAGTGTCATTAATAGTAGGATTACATAATGAATATTACAGACATGGACATGGAATATTTTTGAATTATTATAATAGCATTATAAATAGAAAACCATTTTTAAGTCCTAATTATATTATTAGCTTTGATTATAATGATGCTTTAAAATTGAGCAGCATATCATATTTTCCTTCTAAGGTACTTGAAATAGTTAATCTATTTGACAATAT